>DATGEF010000219.1:0-12841 GCA_035310405.1 Chloroflexia bacterium
TAACTTTATGCTGAGCCAAGACGGCGGGTACGCCGGGGTAGACGCCTCCTCTTACGGCAACAACGCCTACGCGGTGAGCGCGACGAGCCATGGCACCGCTCGCGGCGTGTATGCCATGGCCGGCACGTCGGCCTACCACTCTCTTTACGTGGATGCGCCGGGTGGCCCCACTCAGCCTACTGCCGCTCTAGAAGTGAACGGCGCGGTTCGCGTGGAGGGCAATCTGACTGTCGGCGGCTCGAAGAGCGGCTACGTGGTGGACGCCATGCAGAACGTGGACACCGTCCCGCTCGAGCCGGGCGATGTCGTCGTCATCGTCGGCAGCGGCGCGCCCGTCAACGGCCGCATCCCCGTCGTCACCGTGAAGAAGGCGACCAGCCCGAACGATACGGCGGTGGCCGGCGTAGTCGATCAAGTTCTCTACATACCCGACCCGGCGACGCGCGCCGCCTACCTTGCCCAGCAGGAGGCCCAGCGCGTCGTCCAAGCCGCCCGCGCGCAAGAGCAGCAGGCTGCGGCCGCCGGTGGGCGCAAGCCCGACGAGTCCGCGCTCGCATTCCCTGAAGCCCGCATCAGCGATGCCGAGGGCACGGTCCACGCCACCGACGCTCAACAGGTGCCGCCCGGCGGCTACGCCAACGTGGTCACGCTCGGCTCGTACATGACGGTGAAAGTGGACGCGAGCTTTGGGGCCATCCACGCGGGCGATCTGCTGACGAGCAGCCCGCACGCCGGCTACGCCATGAAGGTGACCGACAAACTGGCGGCGATGGGCGCGGTGATCGGCAAGGCGCTGGGCGACCTGACGACCAGCACCGGCACCATCCCGGTCCTGGTCACGCTCAAATAGGGGTTTTTCGCCGCCCACAGTAATAGCTCGCTATCTCCCGCTGTATAATAGGAGCAGGTGGCGCAGAGAGGGCATCAACTGAGGTCGGGTGCCCAGGAAAGGAGTCATACATGTCCGACCCGCTCTACCGCCTGATCCAGCCCTGGCTCTTCCGCCTCGAAGCCGAGCAGGCCCATGAGCTGGTTACGGGGCTGCTGGCCGCGGCGCCGCGCATCCCGCCCCTGCGCGGCGCGATGCGCGCCCTGTATGCGTATGAGCACCCGGCGCTACGCACCACCTGCGCGGGGCTGGCGTTCGCGAACCCTGTCGGCCTGGCGGCCGGGTTCGACAAGCGCGGCACGCTGATCACGCCGCTGGCCCTGCTGGGCTTCGGCTTCCTGGAGGTGGGCACGGTCACGCCGCGGCCCCAGCCGGGCAACGCCCGCCCCCGCCTGTTCCGGCTGCCCGCGGACCGCGCGCTGATCAACCGGCTGGGCTTCAACAGCCCAGGCATCCCGCCCGTCGCCCGGCGCTTACGGACGACCCCCCGCCGCGTGCCCCTGGGCATCAACATCGGCAAGAACCGGGACACGCCGCTGGAGCGAGCGACCGAGGATTACCTGGCGACGTTCCAGGCCCTGGCGCCACTGGCCGATTACGTGGCCATCAACATCTCCTCCCCCAACACGCCGGGCCTGCGGCTGCTGCACGAGCGCGCCGCGCTGGCCGCGCTGCTCGGCGCGCTGGCCGCCGCCAACCGGCAGCTGGCTCGGCCACGCCCCCTCTTCCTGAAAGTGTCCCCGGACGAGACGCCGGCGCAGCTCGACGCGGTCGTGGCGGCCGCGCAAGAGGCCGGGATCGCCGGGTACATCGCCGGGAACACCACGCTGGCCCGCGAGGGCGTCGGCAGTCCCCGGCGGCACGAGACGGGCGGGCTGAGCGGCCGGCCGCTCCGCGAGCGCGCCCGCCGCACGATCGGCCACCTGTACCGCGCGACCGGCGGCCGCACGCCGATCATCGGGGTGGGGGGCGTGGCCAGTGCCGGCGACGCCTATGGCCATCTCCGGGCCGGGGCCACGCTCGTGCAGCTCTACACCGGCCTGATCTACGAGGGCCCCGGCGTCGCCCGCCAGATCAAGCGCGGGCTGGTGGCCCTGCTGGCCCGGGACGGCTTGCCCAGCGTCGCGCACGCCGTGGGCGTGGATCAGCTCTAGCGGCGCCTGCGGAGGCGCGCTTAGCGCGGATCATGCCAGGTTTGCCCCAGCACGCGCAGCCAGTTTTCATGGGCCAGCTTGCGCAGGGCGGGCTCGTCATAGCCATGCGCCCGCAAGGCCGCGATGAGCTTCGGCAACCCGGCGACGTCGCCGATATCCTCGGGGATCGTGGTCCCGTCGAAGTCGGAGCCGAAGGCCACGCGGTCGATCCCAACATGGGCGACCAGGTAATCGCAGTGGCGCACCAGCGCGGCCAGGGGCGTGGCGGCGTCCAGCGCCCCATCGGCGCGCAGATCGTTGACGCCGAAATTGAGGCCGACCAGGCCGTCGGACGCGGCGATGGCCGCCAGCTGCGCGTCGGTCAGGTTGCGGGTGGAGGGGCAGAGCGCGTGCGCGGCCGTGTGGGTGGCCACCAGGGGAGCGCTGGACAAGCGGGCCACATCCCAGAAGCCCTGTTCGTTGAGGTGTGCGAGGTCCACCAGGATGCCGAGTGCATTGCAGGCCCGCACGAGGGCGCGTCCGGCCGCCGTGAGGCCGGGGCCGGTATCAGGCGAGTGCGGGAAGCGAAACGGTACGCCGTGGGCGAAGACGTTGGGCCGGCTCCAGACAAGGCCGAGGGAGCGCAGCCCCGCCTGGTAAAAGACTTCTAGCGCATCCAGGCCCGGATCGATGGCCTCGGCGCCCTCGAAATGGAGGATCACGCCAAGCGTGCCGCGCTGCAGGCACGCGGCGAGCTCGGACGTGGTACGGACGACCTGCACTTGCCCGCCGGACTCGCGCTCCAGGCGGAAGAGGCCGGCGGCCACAGCCAGGGTGACCTGCTGCGCGTAGCCGGGGTCGATCGGGTCAGCCAGGCGTACGCTGTAGCCGGTTGCGGTGATCGTCAGATCGTCGTCCGGGGCCGGCGGCGGGCCGGGGGGCGGCACGAAGATGGCGAAGAAGCCGCCGGCGAAGCCGCCCGCGCGGGCGCGAGGCAGATCGAGATGGCCGGGCAAGTCCCCCGTCAAAAAGGCGCCCGGGCCGCCAGGGCCGGCCTGATAGAGCTGCAGCAGCGTATCGTTGTGGCCGTCGAGCACCAGCAGCCGGGACGCAGCCGTCATGGTCTCATCCCTTTACCCGAATTATGCTTCCCGCAGCCTTCGGCCGGGCGCTCTAATCCCCGCCGCTGCCGCTGGAGCTCGAGTCGGGGCACTTGCTGAAGTCGATATTGAAGGTGAAGGGATCGAGCTGGGCGCTCGCGTTCCGGACGCTCTGCTGGCGGGCCGCATCCTGGATATCGCCCAGGCGTTGCACCTCCGTGTCGAAGGCCGCCTGGATGCCACTCCGGCAGCCGGTCACCGAGGCCGCCTGCTGCGTCGTCCCGCTATACTGGTTAAACGCCCGCACATGGCGTTGTTCGTGGGGCGCGAGCGTGCCCGTGATCGCGTTTTGCACCACCCGTTGCTCGCACTCGTTCAAATCGGGGAAATCCGTGACGGCGGGGAGCGTCACAGTGGTGCTCGCCACATAGGTGCTGGTCATCGGGCCGGCGGCGCGCACGCAGGGATCATCGTCCGCGCAGTCGGTACAGCCCGAGGCCGGGCGGAGGGCGATATTCGCCGCGGCGTGGGTGGCACTGAAACTGGCATCGGTGCGGCCGCGGAGATTGACCGGCCCCCCAAAGCCGGCCGCGGTGCTCTCGGGGCTGTGGTGCGTAACCGGCGCCAGGTCGGGGGGCGCGGCGGCCTGGGGCGCGGGCTCAGCGTGCTGCTGCTCGGCTGGGCAATCACAGGGGGTCGCGCCACAGCGTTGGACGAACCGCCGGACCGCGCGATTGCCCTGGACCTGCTGCATGCGTTGCAGCACCCCGGCCCGCAGTGAGGCGCCGCCCCGCCCGCCCGGCGCGCCCCCGACCCACAAACCGGGGGCCAGCCGCACCGCTTCGGGCGCGCCGGGGCCGCCGGCCCACGGCTCGGCGCGCGGGGCGTCTCGTGTTTGCTGGCGAGCGGGGGGCTCCCAGGTCGGCGAGTGATCCATGGGCCTGCTTACTATCCCTTTCCCGATGTCGAACGGCGGAGTGATGGTATACCAAGAATAACGCCCCAAGCGACACGAAGTTACGGGCGCGGCCCCGGATCGGCCGCTTTCTCGCACACCGTGATGCCGAAGAGGCCGACGTGCTCCAGCTGGGAGTGCAGCACGGTAAAGCCGGCACTGCGGGCCAGGGCAGCGGTCTCGTCCAGCGAGCGGCAGACCATCTCCCAGGGCTGGCCGTCGCGGTTGACCAGCACCCGGGCGATGAATTCGAGCTGCGGGTGCTGCACCTGGGTGGTGAAGATGAGCCGGCCCCCGGGCGGCAGAATCCCGGCGATCGCCTGCATCGACTGCCGGATCAGGCCGGCATTGGCGAACAGCTCATAGAGGCCGGAGACGACCACGATCTGCGGCCGGGGATCGACCGCACCCAGCGACCGGGCGTCGGTGGCGTCGCCAGTCTCAAAGCGGACATTGGACACGCCGAGCCGGGCGGCGCGCTCCCGGCCGAGAGCCAGGCCCCGTGCGTCGAGATCGCGGCAAATGACCTGCAGATCGCCGGGGGCCAGGGCGCCGGTCGCCTGGAGCTCCTGGGCCAGTTCGAGCCAATAGCGGCCCGGCCCGGCGGCGACATCCAGCACGACCACCGGCTGGGCCTGCCCACGCAGCGCGGCGATCTCAAGTTGTAAGACCGTCTTGAGCAGCGCCTTGCGCGCGCGGATCGCCCGCCAGCCCACGGCGTTGAGATAGACCCGGTCGATCAGCGCCCCGAGGGGGAAGCGGCCCTGGGCGCGATTCTCATAGACATAGTCCAGCATGGGGCCGGAATCGAAGCCCTGATCGTAGCCGAGGGCAATGCCGGTGCTGGCGCGGCCGGGGCGGCGCATCAGCCAGGATAGCAAGTGCCACTTGAGCGCAAAAGTCTGCTGCATGGGTCCTCTCCTTTACGAGCTAATACGAGCTAATACGAACTAAAGCGGCGCGGGCCGCTCGTACATCCTGCCTCTACGATAGCACAGGACGGTCCCGGAGACATCAGCAGTCTTACGCTATTTGGGGGGGCTCGGTAATTTTACGGAGGAGGCTAGCGCGAACCTCAGAGGCCGGCGAAGAGGTCGGTTTCGGGGGTGGGCGCGGTGACCCGGCTCCGCACCAGGGTAAGATGGTCCTCGCCGAAAGCGACGAGGGCGATATCCTCCGGGATGGTCCGGAAGAGGCCGTCGCGCATGAACTGGGTGCGGTGGCAGGCGAACGCGGCCATCTTGCGCGGCACACAGCTGCGCACGTCGATCCGGGTGGTGACCGGCGGTGGCGCGTAAGGCGGCGGTTTGGGTTCCGTCGCCGCGTCCTGCACGCCTTCTTCGTCGCTTTGGTGCTCGGGGTCGGCACTGGTGGTGTCGTCGTCGCGATCCCAGGGCCACTTCAAACCGCGTGCGAGATACATCTCGCGCGCCTGCTTGAACAGATCTTCGGGCCAGGCCGTGTAGTAGAGCTTCAGGGGAGTCCAGGGCGTGCCGAGGTCGGGCCGGTAATCGGGATCGCCGGCGAGGTCCCAGGCCGCCATCGTGATCTGGTGGGCGGCAATATGGTCGGGGTGGCCGTAGGCGCCGTAGTCGTTATACGTCACCAGCACCTGCGGCTGGTCGCGCCGGATGAGGGCCACCAGGCGGGCCGTCGACTCGGCGCGGGGCACCTGGTGGAAACAGGCCGGGTTGGCGTTGGCCGCGGTCTCCGCCATGCCGGAGTCGGGGTAGCCCAGCATCTCTAAGACGTCGATGTTGAGCGCCGCCACGGCGCAGCGCAGCTCGTCCGCCCGGATGGCGCCCAGGCGCGGCCGGGCCGCCTCCGCGTCGAGGTCCGGGTCGTGGATCTCGCCCTCCTCGCCGCCGGTGCAGCAGACCAGGACGGTGCGCACGCCGCGGTCGTGGTACAGCGGCAAGATGCCGCCGGTAAACACGGCTTCGTCGTCGGGGTGGGCATGGACCGTCATGAGGGTCCAACGTGGCTGGTGCGCCGGGGTGGGCGCGGGAGCGGCAGGAGTCGTCATGACCGGATTATACCACAGGCCCCGGCTCCTCGCCAGGCCCGAGCGCCGCCACCCCGGCCCCCTGGGGCACCGCCTGCGCGCGGATCGTGCCCCAGAGGCCGAGCACCAGGATCAGCACCACGGTGCCCACATAGATCCAGGCCGGCGCCTGGCCCCATTGCACGACGGCCGGGTAGCGCGCCAGGGCCACCAGCTCGAACACGCCGAAGACGATCAGGGCGATCATGGTCGAGCGGATGCGCCCCCAGTCGGCCTCCCAGGCCGCGTGCCCCACAGCGATCGCCAGCCCCAGCAACCAGGCGCCGATCGCCCGCGCGGTCAGCGGCGTCAGCAGCCAGGGCCAGATCCCCAACGTGGCCTCGGGGATCAGAAACAGGGCCAGCCCGCTCAGGGCCAGCCCGATCGCCAGCCCAACCAGCAGGCCCTGGAACACCCGCTCCACCGGCGCCGTCCGGGCCGGATCGCCCCCCGGGGCGCGCATTTGCTGGACCAGCAGGCTGCCCATGATGAGGGGGACGCTGCTATAGACCGCGATCCAGGACCAGGTGGCCAGCCGGGTTTCGAGTGCCGGGCTGTTCAGGTGGAACTTGTTCAGATGCAGCAGCGTGGCGACCAGCGTCAGCGTCGTGAAGGTCAGCACCGCGGGCACGGCCATCCGCGCCCGCGCCCAGAGCCGCTCCCGGGCCGCCAGCACCTCCAGGATGCAGCTGGCCCAGTATGCGCCGCCGAGAAAGGCCGCGGTCAGCGGCGGATTGATGGTCCAGGCGAAGTAGCGGTCCGTCGCCTCGGTGAGCAGGAAGAGCTGGATGCCGACGGTAAACACCAGGCCGCCGGCCACATAGAGCATGAGGCGCATCCCCGGCGTGAGGAGGCGAAGCAAGGGGGCGCGGGGCGCGCGGGCCGGGGCGGGAGCCGGCGCGAGCCGAGGGTCCATAAACGTACCTCCCAAGTGTAAGCGATCCGGCTGGCCGGCCGGGTTACGGAGCGAGTACGAAGACGACAGGCGGGAAGCGGGTGCCCTGGATCTGGAGCGTGGCCTGGTAGCGGCCCGGCCCGAACTCGGTGTGATGGGTATCCAGGCTGAATTGGGCCACACACGCCGGCTGGGCCGCGATCGTGGTCGTCTGCGTCTCTGTGTACTGGTATTCGACGTCGACGCCCTTCCAGGCCACGCTGACCGTCGTGCCGGCCGGAATATCGTCCAGGGCCGCCTGGACGTAGACCGGCTGGGGGTATTTGAAGGTCTGCTGGGGACGGGCCGCACACCCAGGCGTGGCCGCGGCAAAGAAACGGACATGGTGCGGCGCCCAGCCGGCCAGGGGCGACACCTGGCCGGCCGCCGCGGTGGCCGTCGCGGCCTGGGCCGCCGCGGCGATCGCGGTGGCCTCGGCCGCCCCCTGGGCGGCGAGGGTAGCTTGCGTATTGGGGCCGGGGGAGCGGGCCACGCCCGCCGTCTGCTCGGCCGCCAACGCCGCGGCCGTCGCCAGGATCGCCGGGACCCGATCCGCGCTCACCGTCGCTTGGGCGCGGGCGGTCGCCTGCCCCGCGCCGTCCCCCCCGCCCTGCGGCAGGGCGGTGAGGGTGGCCTGGAGCTGCGCCGCCTGCTTGGTCGCTTCTTGCCCCATGAGCAGCTCAATGGTCGCCGGCAAGTTCGCCGTCGGCGCCGGGGTGGCGGTCGGCGGCGCCGTGGTGCCGATCAGGACCGCGCCCAGCCCGACGATCAGGAAAACGGCCAGGGCCAGCAGCGTGCCGCCGATCAGCAAAAGCGAGCCCCGACTCCGGGGCTGCGGCCCGGCCAGGGCGCCCGGGAGGACGGCCGGGGGGCGGCCGCCCGCCGGGGAAGATACCCCAGCCGGGCGACTCGCCGGGCCTTCCTCCCAGGCGACAGGCACACTCACCGGTGCCCCTCCCGGCGGCCGGCTGGCCGCCACCGGCACGCTTACGGCAGGCAGGGCGCCGGCGACCGGTGTGCTTGGCGCTCCTGTCTCCTCCGCCAGCGCAATAAGGGGACGATCGGGATCGGGACGCGCGGCCCGTAACGGGGCGGAGCATTGGTCACAATACTGGGAGTCGGCGGAATTTTCGGCCTGGCAGGCCGGGCAACGGATCGTATCCAAAGCGCGCCCTTCTTCTAGCAACCGGATCGGCACAGCACCCGGGCCAAGCGCCCGGACAAAGCACCCCATTGTACCATAAGTCTGCCCGCGCCGGCCCGTGTGGCGTTGCGCGATGCGCAAGGCCGTGCTATAGTGGCCGCGGAGAAGGGGCAGGCCGGGCGCGGCCCGCTGCCAGGAGACTGTCGATGCAGCAGACGTCGGGCCCGGCGCCCGAATGGGCCGGGATCGAGCAGGCGATCGCCGCCAGTTATGCCGGCGACCCGGCGACGTGGGCCAGCTTTGCCCGGTGCCGGGCGGTGGCGGTCTATAGCGCGGGGAGCCCCGCGGCCGCGGATCAGCCCGGGGGCTGGGCGGTGATCCTGGCCGGCTTCGCGGACCGCCGGGACCGGCTGCGCCGGGCGCCGCCCGGGCCGCGGGCGCGCCTGGAGATCAGCGGGGCCCTGCCCCCGCCGGCCGCGCACGCGACGCTCGCCGCGGTGCTGGCCGGGTTGGCGGTGTTGCAGCACCTGGGCCGGCTCGGCTGGCGGGGCCAGGCCAGCCAATGGGCGACCCCCCCCTGGCCGCCGGCCCCCGACCCGGCCGCGGCCTGGGCGGCTGCCCCCGCCTTGCGCCAGATCTATGACGCCCTGCAGGCCAGCCTCGGCTGGGTCGTCGCCGGGGGCGTCCCCCTGGAATGGACGCCCGACCCGGCCGCCCGGCTGGCCCCGCCCACCGCCCCGACGCTGGCCGCCGCGGCGGCCGGGGGTGCCGCCGCCCGCGGGCCCACCCCCGCGGAGCCGGCGCCCCCAGGCCCAGACCCCAGCCCCGCGGCCCCGGGCGCGCCCCCGGCCGCCGCGCTGCTCACGCGCGGGGAGGCCGATTATCTGCTGATCCTGGAGACCGTAGCCGAAGATACGGGGAGCGGCCAGGGGCGCTATAGCCTGTGGACGCGCGACGGCCGGCAGCGGATCGGCGCGGTGCCGCTGGCCGGCCTGACCCACCCCGACGAGGGGGAGTACCGCACCTTGATCGCCGCGCTGACGGCGCTCGCGGAACAGATCACCCGGGCGCGGCGGCCGGCCCGGCGCTACCGGCTGCAAGTCCTCAGCGCCCGCGAGTCGGTCGTCCGCTACTTGCAGGCGCGGACCGCCGGGCCGGCCGCGCACCGTCCGCCCGGGGCGCGCACGGCGCGCGAAATCCTGGCACACTTCGGAACAGTGGCGGTGGAGGCCCGGCCGGCGCCGGAGATCGCGGCGCTGCTGGCCGGGGGCGCGGCCGATCCCGCCTTCGGCTACTCGGCGGGGCCGATCCGTGATACAATCTAACTGAGACGATCGACCGCACAGGATCGTATAGCACACTAGGGCCCGTGCCTGGGGAGGTAGGAACGTGGAGCGTACCATACAGATCTTGTTGGCCGACGAGCGCGACCGCGGTTGGGATCTCCTGGACCTCTTGCGCCGGCACTACGCCGTCCATGTCGCCTATGACGACGACCACCTGTTGCAATTGGCCGACCAGGCGCGGGCCGAGGGCCGCGTCTACGATCTGGCCTTAATCGTCGAAGACCCGCCGTTGCTGGGGAATCGGCAGACCTTCGCCCGGTTGCGCGTGCTGGCCCCCACGACGATCCTGGTGCCGATGGCGGCGCCCCAGGGCCCGGTGCCGCCCGGGCTGGGCTACGCCCAATCCCACGATCCCCAGGCGGTATTGGCGCTGATCACGGACCTGCTGGCCGAGCGCCTGGCAGCCGTGGCCCGCATGCGCACCGCGCTGATGCGGCCGCTGGCCGAGATCAGCGCCGCGCTGCTGCAGCAGCCCGACCTCTTGCGCGGGCTACGGGCGCTCTACGCCATCCTCACCAACCAGACCGCCGCCGACTACCTGACCCTGCTGTTCTACGATCGGCGCCGTGAGCAGCTGCGGTGCCTGCTGGTGTATGACGACGGCCTGTATGCCACCGGGGCGTCCCGGCCGCTCGGCCGCGCGCCCGGGTTAGCCGAATGGGTCATTACGCACGACACCCCGCTGATCAGCGGCGACTTTCCCGCCGAGGCCGGGCGCCGCGGCTGGCCGGCCGGCGAGCCCGACCATCCCGAGACCCCCGCGGCGGCCCTGGTCCTGCCGTTGCACCTGGGCGGCCAGGTGATCGGCGCCTTCGCGGCGCTGAGCGACCGGCCCGGGGCCTTTGCGGAGGAGGATATTGCCCTCTTCGGCTTCGTCGCCGATCTGCTGGCCGGGGTCGTCGCCCAGTGGTGGACCGATCTGCAATGGCAACGCCAGAGCGATCTGCTCGCCGATTTCGACAAAACGCTGGCCACCGGCGGCGATCGCGCGACCATCCTGGCGGCGGCGGCGGCGGCGGCCCGCCAGCTGACCCGCATGGACGCCGCGCTGATCGGCGCCCCGCCCGCCGACGGGCCGGCCGAGCGCTACCTGGTGCCGCCGGGCGCCCTGGCCGAGCAGTTTCAAGAACCCCTGGCGACGCTCACCGCGCAGCTGGTCGCGCCCGCGGGCCGCCGCGGGCCGCTGGAGTATGAGCGCATCCGGGCGATCCTGGCGGACCTAGGCGCCCGCGGGGTGGGCCGGGTGGTCTCGGCCCCGCTCGGGCCGGGGCGGCAAAATGACGCGATGCTCTGGCTCCTGCACGCGGCCGAGCGGCCTTTCGACATGCACGACCGGGCGGCCCTGGCCGCCGTCGTGCGCCGCACCCGCCTGGCGCTGGCCGCAGCCCCGGCCGCCGGCCCGGATCGCCGGCTGCTGAGCCTGCCGCTGGCCCTCCAGCAAGCCGCCGTGACCGCCGCCGATGGCGCCGGCTTCCTGGCCCGGCTCGTGGCCCAGGCGCGCAGCACCACCGGCGCGATCAGCGGCGCGATCTTTCTGCGCGAGGCGGGCGATCGGCTCGTATTGCGGGGGGTGGATCCGCCCGGCACCGGGGGGGCCTGGCCGGCGGCCGCGATGGACGCGGCGGGCCAGGCGCTGCGAACCGGGCAGGCGATCTACCCGGCCGGCGCGGCGGGCTCCTGGGCCTGCGTGCCCGTGATCGTGGCCGCGCCGCCGGGGGAGGCGGCCGCGCCCCTCGGCGTGATTATTCTCACCGGCCCCCCGGCCGGCGGCTTCCCGCCGGCCGATCGCAGCTTGCTCACCTACCTGGGCAGCCTGGCGGGCGGGCTGATCGCGGGGCGCCAGACCCAGGATGCCACGCGCGCCATCCGCAACCTCGCCGGCCTGCCGCTGAGCACGTTACAACTGCTGGCGCCGATCCCCAGCCTCCTCTGCCGCACCCTCGCCGCGCCGGTCGGCCTCGTCCATATCTGGGACCGGGCGCGCGATTGCCTGGTGCTGGAGGCCGCCGCCGGGCTGGACGCGCGCCACGACGGGCTGGCCGCGCTCGATGTGCCCGGCGACACCCCGGCCCTTGCCGCGCTGTTCGCGCTCGGTCCCGAAGCGGACGGCGGGACGGTCCGGGCCCCCCTGTGGTCGCCGGCGCAGTTGGAGCCGGCCGGGCTGCGGTTCGGGCTCGCCGCCCCACTCTGGGTCGCCGACCGGCCCTTTGGGGTGCTGTCGGTCCATACCCGGGACGGGCGCCGCCTGGTCCCGGGCGCGGCCCAGATTCTGACCACCCTGGCCGCCGATCTCGGTGTGGGCCTGGAAGGCCGGTATATGGCGCACCGCGTCGACGTGCTGAGCCGCGCCTGTAGTGATCTGGTGCCGGCCGGAGGACCGGCGGCGGAGCTGATCGCCGCGCCGCCCACCGCCCCGGTGGCGGCCCAGCTGGAGCGCCTGCTACGGAGCGCGCTGGCCGTCACCGCGGCGCGGGCCGCCTACCTCTTGCTGCGGGCGGCCCCGCCGGCCCGGGTGATCCTGGCCGCGCGCGTCGGCTCCCCGGCCGCGGCGCTGACCCCGGATCTGCCGCCCGGCGCCCACCAGTTGCTGGAGCTGACCAGCCGGCGCTATCTGCCCGACCTGCCGCTGCTGCGCCTGCGGGCGCACCCGGTGTTCGATCCCCTGACCCGCAGCAGCCTGGTCCTACCCCTGCGTCCGGCCGGCGCCCTGGCCGGGCCGCGGGCGACGCTCGGCGTGCTGATCCTCGAAAGCCCGCTGCCCCAGGCCGTGAGCGAGGATGATTTTCCCGTGATCGACGCGCTGGGCGCGCTGGCCACAACCCTGCTGACGGCGCCGGCGGACGGCGGATAAGGGGCCGCCGGGCCGCCACGCCCCCTTGACAGGATCGGGCGAGTGGCGTATGCTGGAGATACTCGGGATGGACACACGGGCTCACCCCGCTGGGCCGCACATCTTCGACGGCACGTCTACCGGTGCGCAAATAGGAGGTAGAACCATGAGCAATTGGGTTCGCATCGCCGATGACTGCTGGCGCAAAGAATCGGCGATTCCCGCCGGGCTGGTCATTGCCGAGATTCACAAACAGGGCGATATGCCGCTCTACAGTACCCGGGTCGAAGTCTCCTTTACGGAACCCCGTCTCCCCCACCACATCAGCAAGAACTCGATCGGCTTGCGCAGCCTGCCGGAAGCCGAGGCGACGTGTAATGCGCTGGTCGCCGGGATTATTGCGGCGGAAACCCTGGCCCCGCATTAAGGGGAGCGCGCGCCCGGCACCATCGGTCAAGCCGGCAAC
>DATGEF010000220.1:0-2174 GCA_035310405.1 Chloroflexia bacterium
GGCTTCGGCGACCTGACCTCGATGAACGTCGACGACGTCACGCTGCAGCCGGTCATCGCCTGCGGCACGAACACGGCGACCGCTACCGGCACCCCGCCGACGAGCACGCCGACGGTCACGGCCACGGCCACCGTCTGCGGCGGAGCAGGCACCCCGGGCCCCTTCGCCGTCGTCAGCCCCATCGCGACCGCCGTCTATGGCGCCGGGATGGACTCCGATGGCACCTATGCTTATGCCGCGGGCGGCTATAGCTTCCAAACTGCGGGCATGATCACCCAGTTCGCCCGCTACAACCCGGCGACCAATGTCTGGACCACCCTCTCGCCCGTGCCGGATCTGAACAACGGTGAGATGGGCGTGGTCTACGACCCGCTGAACAACAAGCTCTACTTGTTTGGCGGCGAGAACTTTGCCAGCTCCACTGTCGCCAACACTACTCGCATCTACGATATCACGGCCGGCACCTGGTCGACGGGCGCCGCCATGCCGGATGTCCGCGCCTTCTTCGCCGCCGCCGGCTACTACAACGGCAAGATCTACCTGGTCGGCGGCTACAACACGGGTCAGGTGACCAGTGCCCAGGCGTCCGTCTGGGAGTATGACCCGGTGGCCAACACCTTCACCACCACGCGCATGCTCCTGCCCCACGCGGTGGGCGGCTCGGGCTATGGCATAATCAACGGCCATATCTTCGTCGCCGGCGGCCGCGATGCCGCCAACACGGTCATCGGCCTGCTCTATGACTACAACATCGCCGCCGACACCTGGACCGCCAGGGCGCCGATGCTGGCCGCCGACAACGTACCGGGCAGCGCCGTGGTCAACGGCAAGCTCTGGATCTCCGGCGGCGGCAATCCGTTCAACCGCACCACGGCGGCGGGGCTGGCGGCCGGGGAGGCCCCTGAGACGACGGGCGCCACCCAGATCTACAACCCGACGGCCGACCAGTGGACTAACGGGCCCGCGCTGACGGTCGCGCGTTCGTTCGTGGGCGGGACCAACGCGGCGGGCTACGTCGTCGCGGTGGGCGGCTATAATGGCACGACGACGGTGGGCACGACCGAGGTCTCGTTCAACCCGCCGCCGGTGCCCTGCAACACGGCCACGGCGACGGTAGCGCCGACGAACACGGCCACCGCGACGAACACGGCCACCAATACGGTCGTGCCGAGCAACACGGCCACCAGCACGGTCGTGCCCAGCAGCACGGCCACCGCGCGGCCCAGCAGCACCGCCACTACCGTGCCGAGCAGCACGGCGACGGCGCGCCCAACCAACACGGTCGGCCCGAGCGCGACACCCTGCACGCTGAGCTTCACCGATGTGCATGTGACCGACTACTTCTACACGCCGGTGCTTTATCTGGCCTGCCATGGCGTGGTCAGCGGCTACGCCGATGGCACCTTCCGCCCCTATAACAATACGACGCGCAGCCAGATGGTCAAGATCGTCGTGCTCGGCTATAACAAGCCGATCGTCACGCCCGCTGCGGGCGGCTTCACCTTCACCGATGTGCCGCCGGCCAATCCCTTCTTCGCCGTGATCGAGACGGCGGCGGCCGACAATATCGTCTCGGGCTACAACTGTGGCGGGCCGGGTGAGCCCTGCGACAGCCAGAATCGCCCGTACTTCCGGCCCTACACCAACGTCACGCGCGGCCAACTCTCCAAGATCGATGTGGTGGCGGCCGGCTGGGCGCTGGTCAACCCGGCGACGCCCAGCTTCGAGGATGTCGTGCCCAACACGGCGTTCTATGAGTTCGTGGAGACGGCCTACTGCCACGGGATCATCTCGGGCTACACCTGCGGCGGCCCGGGCGAGCCGTGCGATACCCAGAACCGGCCGTACTTCCGGCAATACAACCAGGCCACCCGGGGCCAGATCGCCAAGATCGTCTACCTGTCGGTCACCGGCAGCAGCACCTGTGGCGTGACCCCCACAGCCACCCCGTAGCGTCGCCCGTCCCGCGCCGCGCCGCGGGACCACACCCGGAGCCGCGAGCGATCTTCGCTCGCGGCTCCGTTTTGGTGCCGCTTGACGGCCCCGCAAAAGTAGCAGTATAATAATTTTGTTGTGTTATTCTCTGGAGAGAACGGCCGCCGGCCAGCGGGGCTGGAGGCCGCCGGATCTCGGCCCGCCGGAGCGAATAGCGTAACCGCCCTCGCCCCAGCCCA
>DATGEF010000221.1:0-11462 GCA_035310405.1 Chloroflexia bacterium
TCGCGGCGACCGGTCGGCTGGACGGAGGGTTTGCTCCTCGGGGCGTTCGGCTACCTGGGCCTGCTGTCGATCCGCAACGACATCTGGTGGGGCTGGGTCACGGCGCCGATCGTGGCGGCCAGTGGCGCGGTCCTCGCTCAACGGGTCCTGGCCCAGTTGGCGCCGGCCCCCGCGGCGGCACCGGCCGGGGCGGAGGGACTGCCCGCCCCGTCGGCGCCCGAGATCCCGGTCTTGAACTGGATGATCGCCGGGGGGTGCCTGGCCGCGGCGATCGTCGTCGCGCCGGTCTGGCGGGCGCCGGCGCGCGCGCTGGATAAGACGACGCCGGTGGCCGCCGGCCAGTGGCTCCGCGCGCAGCCTCCCCACGGCCTGCTGTTCAACTACATGGAATGGGGAGGCTATCTGGAGTGGGTGCTCTATCCGCGCCAGCAGCTGTTTATCGACGGCCGCTTTGAGGCGCGGCAGCCCGCGGTCTGGGACGACTATCTCGCCATCTCCGCGGGCAAGAGCGATTGGCAGGCCCGCCTCGACAAATACCAGATCGGCACGCTCGTGCTCAACCGCGACTTCGACGCCGCCCTGATCCCCCTGGTCCAGGCCTCGCCGCGCTGGTCCCAGGTCTATCCCCCGGCTGCGCCGGCCGACCCCGCGGCCCTGGTGTTTTATCGGCGGTGAGGGACGAGTGGTCAGTCGTCAGTCGTCAGTCGTCAGTCGTTAGTCATCAGTCGTCAGAAGGAGCGCTGCTCGGCATGGACAAAGCAGATATTCTCCTGCTTTATGAGTACAATTACTGGGCGACGGCGCGGGTGCTGCGGGCGGCCGGGCAGATCACGCCGGGGCAATTCACGGCGGCGGCGCGGGTCAGCTTCGGCAGCCTACGCGGCACCCTGGTGCATATGCTCGGCACCGAATGGCTCTGGCGCCTGCGCTGCCAGGGCGTCTCGCCCACCACCTTGCTGGCGGAGGAGGAGTTTCCGTCACTCGCCGGCCTGACGGAGCGGTGGCGCGACGAGGAAGCGGCGATGCGCGCTTTCTTACACCAGCTCCAGGATGCCGAGGTGCAAGGCCCGGTGCGCTACATGACGACCCAGGGCACGCCCTATCAGAACGTCCTGGGCCATGTACTCGTGCATATCGTGAATCATGGCACCCAGTTCCGCAGCGAAGCCGGGATCTTGCTGACCGAATATGGGCACTCCCCCGGGGACCTGGACCTGATTGTGTTTCTGCGCGCGCAGCCGCGCGGGAACTGAAGGCTTCCTACGCGTCCCGCTCTCCGCCCTCCGCCGCCTGATCCCGCGGTGCGAGCCACGCCGCCGCCGCTGCCGCCAGGTTGTGCGCGGGGCCGCGGCGCAGGGTGCAGACCGGGAGCGAATTGAGGAAGGTGTGGCCGTAGCCTTTGCTGACCAGGCGGCGGTCCAGGATCGCGACGACGCCGCGGTCCTGGTGGCTGCGGATCAGGCGGCCGAAGCCCTGCTTGAACTTCAAGATCGCCTGGGGCAGCGAATACTGGGCGAAGGCGTCGTCGAACTGCTCGCTGCGGGCGGCAAAGATCGGGTCACTGGGCACGCGGAAGGGGAGCTTGGTAATCACCAGCACGCTCAAGGCGTCGCCGACCACGTCAATGCCTTCCCAGAAAGACGAAGTGCCCATCAGCACGCTGCGGGGGGTGGTCCGGAAGCGCTCCAGCAGCTGGCGGCGTGAGCCGTCGAGGTTGTGCCCCAGCAGCAAGAGGCCGGCTTCTTCGAGTGGCCGCTGGAGGGCGCGATACGTCGTGCGCAGGGCACTGTGCGAGGTGAAGAGGACCAGCGCGCGGCCGTGGGTAGCCAGGCTCAGGTCGAGGATCGTCTGCTCCAGCTGCCGCTGGTAGCCCGGCTGATTCGGCTCGGGCAGGTCGTCCGGGATATAAAGCATCGTCGAGTTGACATAATCGAAAGGCGAGCCGACCTGGAGCTCGCCGCTGGCGTGCAGGCCCAGGCGCTCCCGCACATAGGCGAAATCGCCGTCCGTGGAGAGGGTGGCGGAGGTCAGCACGACGGTACGCTTGGTGGCGAACAGGTAACGATCCAGCAACTCGCCTACATGCAGGGGCGCGCAATGCAGGGTGGTGGTCTCGTCGCGGGCATTGGACGATAGCCAGTAAATGGCCCCGTTGCTGGGACTGGTCAGCGCGGCGTTCAGGTGGCTGTGGAGGGTCTCCGCTTGCTGCCAGAGGTTACTGAGTTCCAGCAATAGGTTAGCCAGGTCGCCGCTTTGCGCCTCTTCTTCCTCTTCGGTCAGCGTCATGAGCTGGTTCAAGTCTTCCAGCACTCCCGCGAGCTGCAGAGAAAGATTATCCCAGGCCAGCTCGACCTCGCCCCAATGGGGCTCCTTGCGCACCCGGGCCGTGATCCGCAAGCGCTTATCGTACTCGTTGCGCTCCTCGCTATGGTCGTCGAGGATGCGATGGAGGCAGCTGAACAGCTCATGGCAGAGGCCGCTCAGCCGCGCACAGGCGCTATGCAGGCGCGCCAGGATCTCGTCCATCGCCGCCAGCGTGGTCGCCGCGATATGCACCCGGGCGGGCGCTTGCAGGGCGGATCGCAGTGCCCCGGCGCTGAGCGGGGCCGCCGGTCCCCGCACCTCAAACTGGCGGCGCAAGTCGGCCAGGAAGCCCTCATAGCGGTCGCTGCTCCCCCGGCTCAGCTGGCCGCTGAGATCCCCGACATCGTTCTGCGTCACCTGGTAGCCCAGCTGATCGGTCGCTTCGTCTTCCAGGTGGTGGGCCTCGTCGATAATCAGATGCTGATAGGGCGGCAGGACCCGATTGCCGGTCGCGATATCGGCCAGCAACAGCGCGTGGTTCACTACCAGGATGTGGGCGGCGGCCGCGCTCGTCTTCGCGCGGTGGAAGAAGCAGAGCCCCTTTTGGTTGTAGACACACTCGTGGAGCGGGCAGCCTTCCACACTGACCGTGATCTTGTTCCAGACCTGGGGCTCGGCGTTCACCAGCAGGAGCTCGCTGCGGTCTCCGGTGTGGGTGTTCGGTAGCCAGATCAGCACCTTGACCAGCGTACGCAGCTCGTCGACCCCCGGCGGGGCCTGCTTGCGGAAGCTGGCCCAGCGGCGCAGACAGAGATAGTTGCTGCGCCCTTTCAGCACGGCCGCCCGGAAAGGCGGGCGGGCCTCCCGCCCCGGATCGGACGCCCCTTTGGGCTCTGGCGGGCCCTTGCGCTCGGATCGGGGGCGCGCCCGCACCTCGGCATGGGCCCCCACGGGGACGCGCCCGTTACCGCCGGGCACCGTTTCCCACGCCTGGATCACCCGGGCCAGCGCGGGTAAGTCCTTATAGAACAGCTGATCCTGCAGGTTAATCGTATTGGTGGCGACCACGATCCGCGTCTTGTTCTGCAGCGCGAACTGGATGGCCGGCAGGAGATAGGCCAGCGATTTGCCGGTGCCCGTCCCGGCCTCGACCATCAGGTGCCCGCCCTCGTTAAACGCGCGGGCCACCGAGCGCAGCATATCCACCTGCTGCGGGCGGATCTCATAGGCCGGGAAGGTCTGCGCCACCGGGCCGCCCGCGCCCATGGCCGCGACCAGGGTCTCGATATCGATCGGGTGGAGCGATTCGGGGGCCGCGTCCTCCAGCGGCGGGGGTTGCTCCGGGGGATGGAGCAGCCCCAGGTCGAACTCGGTCTGCGAGAACCCGGCGGCGGCCAGCTTGCCGGCCAGGCTGCCGGCGCCGCTGAGCGGCAGGTTGAAGCTCGTGCGCGCCGCCTCGCGCTCCACCTCCTGGAACAGGTGGCGTAACGGCCACTCGCTCGTCGCCGTGGCCCGGTTGATCTCCGCCAGCACCTCGACCGGAAGCTCCTGCAGCCGGTCGACCAGCGCGCAGAAGACATGCATCGCCAGCTCGGCGTCGGCGACCGCCCGGTGCTGAGTGGGCACGGTCAGCCCCAGGGCCGTGGCGACCCCGGCCAGGTTATAGACCGGCACCTCGGGGAGCAGCAGGGTCGCGAGCTCGAAGGTATCATAGGCGCGATTCCGCATCTGGACGCCTTGCCGCTTGAGGAGCGCCAGGTCGATCTCGATCGAATGGCCGACGATCGGGCAGTCGGCGACAAAGCGCAGCACGGCCGGGGCGACCACGTAGATGGCGGGCGCTTTGCGCACATCCTGCCAGCTGATGCCGGTCAGGGCGGTAATCTTGTAGGGGATGGGCTGGCTGGGGCGGATGAAGCTCTGCCAGCGTTCCAGGATCTGGCCGTCCCGGAATTTCACCGCGCCGATCTCAATAATCTCGTCGGCATCGGCCCGCAGGCCGGTGGCCTCGGTGTCGAGTGCGATGTAGGTGCGCCCCACGGACCCGGTTCCGATCTAGGCTAAGGTTGTTTGGTCAATATCCCCGCTGTGGGTCGACCCGATTGCGCAGGGGCTCCCCGGCCAGGTAGCGGCGCAGGTTGTCACAGAACAGCTCGGTTGCCCGGCGGTTGTAGTGTGGATTCGCCCCGGCCAGGTGCGGGGTGATCAGTACCTGCGGCATCGTCCAGAGCGGGCTGGTGGCCGGTAAGGGCTCCTGCTCAAAGACATCCAGCGCGGCGCCGCCAATCTGACCCGCCTGGAGCGCCGTGATGAGCGCCGGCTCGTCGACGAGGCCGCCCCGCGCGATATTGATCAAGACGGCCCCCGGGCGCATCGCGGCCAGCGCGGGCGCGTCGATCAGATGGCGGGTGGCTGGGGTCAGGGGGGCGGCCAGCAGCACGAAATCACTGGCCGCCAGCAGTTCCGGCAGCTCGCTGGGTGTGTAGAAGCGCGCGACCGGGGGGGCCGGCGGGGTCGGGGTCGGGCGCTGTACGAGCACGCGCATGCCCAGCGCCTGGGCCAGCACGGCCGTGCGCTGGGCGATCGGGCCGTAGCCGACAATGCCCAGCGTTTTGCCGTAGGCTTCGTCGGGCGCATAGCGATCCCAGCGGGACTCGTGTTGCGCCGGGATGGCCCGCACCAGCCCCCGAACAAAAGCCAGGATATAGCCGATCACATGCTCGGCAATCGGAATCGCGTGGATGCCGCTCGCCGTCGTGACCTGCACCTCGGGGCGCGGCTCGAACAAGCCGGCGCCGATCATATGGTCGACGCCCGCACTGGTCAGTTGGATCCAGCCCAGATGGGGGGCCTGCTGGAGCCACTCGACCGGGAAGCGGAAGGTGAACAGCACGTGCGCCCGGGCGAGCAGCGGGGCCAGCTCACCGTCGGGCAAGCGTCGCCAGCCGGGCGCCGGGGGGGTGGCGCCGCCGGGGGCCTGGGCGGCGCCGGGCTCCGGCTCCATGCTGCTGTCGAGTTGCACGCGCGGACTGACGCCCCGTACCAGCTCGCGCTCGGCGGCGTCGAGGGGGAAGTTAATCAGGACATAGACGGGTCCCGTTGCGGGCGCGTGCTGTGTTGTCTGCTGCGGTGCCACGGGCGGTATTGTACACGATCGCCGGCCCCAGTGCAACTTCAGGCGGGACGTCCCGGCGGCGCGGGTCAGTGGCTGTCAGTCAGCTGGATCGTCTCGTCGATCGTGCCGTCGCTGCCGTGGTCGATCTGCACCGGGAGCGTGGGCTCGGTGCCGGTCCACTTGCCGTAGTCGATATAGGCGGTATCTTGCGCCTGCAGCGTGATGCCGTCATGGTCGAAGGTCTGCTCGCCCTTGGCGTCGATGCGATCCAGCACCAGCCCGTACGTGCCCGTCTCTTTGTTGCCCTTGGTGCTGAGGCTCAACGTGGCTTTGTCGGGGTCCAGGTGCAGAGTCATCGTCCCGCCGCTTTCGATGTCCACGCCCTTGACCAGGAAGGAATAGTCGGCCGCGGTCGTGTCCGTGCCCAGCACAATATCCGGCGACTCGGTGTAGTCGGTCTTATAGGCGATGGTGCGCCCATCGCCCGCGAAGGTGATCGTGTCCTTTTGGCCCGGGTGCAGCACGATATCGTCGATCCCCAGGTCATAGCCCGGCCCGATGAGGGTGATGTTCGAGTGGGTCTCCGTTTTCAGGGTCCCCCCGTCCACCGTGACGGTGAGCGCCAGGCCCAACGGCACAAAGTAGACCGGCTCGGCGCTGTTTTTCCAGAGATCGCTGCTGCGCGGCGCTTCGATCTGCACCCCCGGGATCGTGTTCACAAATGTATCGCCCTGGAAGCCGGTCTGGTGGCCGTCCTTGTCGGCGAGCAGCAGATGGCCGTCGCCTTCCAGCCAAAGCTGGTTGTACTGCTGCTCGGGGGCGGCCTGCTTGTGGCCCCCCGCCCGCGCCGCGGCGGCCGGACCACAGAAGGGGCAGACCTGCGGTTGGAGGCGCGGGGTAGTCGGGGTAATGTCGAGCGTGCCCGTGGTGGCGTCCCCGCGATACTCACTCTCCGGCTCATTGGGATTGGTGGACGCCAGATACGACCAGGTATTGGCCGGGCGGTCGATCAGCAAGAACCGCTCGTCGCCCGGGAAGTTATTATCGTAGACGCGTACTGCAAACTGGCCGTTGCCGCGATCTTCGACGGCGTACGGCGTGATGGCATGCCCGCCCTTGAAGCCCGGCTGGTAGATCCCCAGCGTGTAGCGGTCCGCCGGGCCGGCGTTTTGTTTGAACGACGCAATCAACAGGTCCAGGATTTCGGCGGGGGTCTTGGTGATCACCTTGTCCAGCGTCGGCTCGGTGGCCTGGGTGGCGAAGAAATAGGCGATCTCGCGCTGCAGGGCCGCGTTGCCCTCGATGTTCAGATCGAACGTCCGGGGGGCGCCAAATTTGGTGGGCGCCTCCTGGTGGCTGAAGAAGGCGAGACTGAGGGCGGCGAAGCCCTCGCAATGGCCGCCATCCATGTCCTTGTTGACGGCATCCATCCACTGCTGGGCCGGCGGGGTGAGGATACAGCCGCCGGCCTGGCTGCCGCAGACCTGATCGCCAAACATGCGCTGGACATCGGCGGGCGTGAGATTGACTCGGCCCGGGGTAAAGCCATAGTTTTCAAACTGGAAACCGTCGACGGCCGGGCGGAAGCCCAGGTCGGCGATCAGTTGCCCCGCGACGGGCGAGGGGGTGGGCGGCAAGGGGGTGGGCGCCGCGTCACCCTCCGCCGCCGCGTCGGCGGCGGGCGCGGGAGTCACATCGGCGGCCTGGCCGCCCTGGATCTGCGCAATGGCGGCGGCGGCCCGCTTGCCCAGGTCGGAGTCGGGGCTCAAGGCGACCACCTGCTGGAGATCGACCAGCGCGTGCTCGGTATCCTGCTGGCCCAGGTAGACGTCGGCGCGCGCAAAGTAGGCCCCCGGATCGCTCGGTTGCAGCTGGATGACGTAGCTGAAGGCCTGCAGCGCCTTCTCCGCGTCCCCTTTCTTCTGGAAGACCACGCCGGCCAGCAAGGCGGCGTTGGCATCGTTGGGCTGGATGGCGAGCGCTTTGTCGAGGTCGGTAAGGGCTTTGTCGACCTCCCCCTGGTGGAAATAGGCGGCCGCGCGGTTGACATAGGCCGGCTCGTCGTTGGGCTGGGCGGCGATCGCCTGGCTGAAGGCGGCCACGGCGCCAGCGTAGTCGGCGTTCTTGGCGGCGGCTAGGCCGGCGGCGAAGGCGCCCGCCGCGTCCCCCGCGGCGGGCGGGGTGGCGGGCGGGGTATCGGCGGCCGGCACCGTATCGGTGGCCGCCACGCTAACGGCGGTCTCGGTGGGAGCGGCCGTCAGCGTGGCGGCCACGGTCGGTGGCAGAGTCGTGTCGGTAGGGGGCACCGCCGTGGGCGGGGCGGCGGCGGTCGCCGTGGCGGGCGGGGCGGGGACGCGGGTCGGCGTGGCCGGCGGATCGCCGCAGGCGGCCAGCAGGCCGGCCACCACCACGAGTGTGAGGAGCCCGCCGGACCAGGGTTGGGACTTGAGCCGAAGCATCAGATAGTTCTCCTCGCGTATCCTACTCCGGGAGTCGCACGACCCTCGCACCGCCGGCCGGGGAACCAGGAGGGAGCAGGCCCGGATAGTATATCGCAGACCGATCGCCCGGGTCAAATTCCGCGCGACGGGCGGCAGATCAGAACGTGCCCCAGACCGAACACAGCCGAGGCGAAAAAGGCGACCATTGGACGGAGCCCATCCAGGTGCTCTCCGCCAGGGCCGCATAGCCGCCTAATGCAAGTGCCAGACACCCCATGGGCGATCGTTGAGCGAGGAGTGAGCACCCCCAGGTGCGAACGCGGGTGGGGCAGCGTTCGCACCTGGGGGTGCTCACTCCTCATCACCCAAGGGGTCGCTTGAGGCTGCACTAGGGCCATCCCGGCGTCGGCCGGGGCGGGCCGGTCGCGGGTCGGGGTCAGGACCGCCATTGTTATCACTCCTTACCCACTGACGATCCGATAGGACACGGTCAGGCTCGTCCAATCTGCGGGCGGTTGGTCGGCGGGGTCGAGGAAGGCGCCGCCGCGCGTCAACGCCGTCTCGTCGCCGCGCGTGGGGGCCGTGGAGATCGCCGGCTGCTGGAGCCCGCGCAGGTCCAGGGGCGCCGTGGCGACAAAGAGCTTCAGCCGGTCGCGGACGGGGCCCAGGGCCGCGAGCGCGGCGGTCGGGGGGTCGACGGTGAAGGTGAAGTAATCCTCCTGGCCGGGCGGGGGCCACTGCTGGCCCGGCACCAGTCTTTCCTGGGCCCCCTCGGGCGGATAGATCTGGCTGACCGCGCCATCGGCGCCGAAGCGGAACAGGCTGAAATAGAGCGGCCCCCCGGGGGCAGCCGGCGCACTATCGTAGGTGAGCACCAGGGTGTACTGGGCGAGGGGCGCCAGCGCCGGCTCGCCCACGGGTAGTGGCGCACCCGGCACGCGGAGCGTCATGGTGATCTGCGAGTCGAGCGCCGAGCCGGGGTTGCTGCGCGCCAGCCCATCCCGAAAGCCGGCCAGCAGCGTCAGCCGGTTGGCAGCCGGTTCGGCGAGCTGGGTGAGGGCCGCGCTGCTCTCGGCCGGGTCCGCGCCGAAGGTCGGGGCCAGCAGCGGCGCCAGCGGCGGCAGGGGCTGCCCATCCGGGGCCCGCGCGCCCACCGTGAACGTGATCCCGGCGGGCGTCACGTCGACCAGGGCATCCGGCGCGACCGTGTCCGGCGGCACGATCTGGAGAATCGCGCGCCCCGCGAGGGCCGCTGCGATTGCCGCGGCCGCGGCGGTGGGCGCGCCGGTATTGCGTACGGCGACCCGCAGTTGCCGGCCGGGATAGACGGGCCGGATGACCAGCGCCCGCGCCTGGGCCGGCTGGCTGATGGGGGGCTGGTCGAAGGTTGCCTCCGCCTGGAAGGGGAACACCCGGCGGATCGTCGCCGTGCCGATCGGCCGCTCCTGCCCGAGCGGGGCGCTGGTGGTCGTGGCGTCCGGGTTGGGGAAGACCTGCACGCCCGCCCCGGCCGCCAGCCCGCGCTCGGTGCCGGCGGCCAGCACCAACGCGGTTCCGGCAATGCTCTGTACGGGCAGCCAGTCCACCGGCGTCGTGCTGCCGCCCAGGACCTGCCGGCTCAACGGCCCTTCCCCCGCGGGGTGTTGCGTCGCGCGCCGCATGGTGACCTGATCCTGCAGAAAGGTCAGGATATCCTGGTAGGTGGCCGTCGGCCCGTGGCGGAGCGCCCGGGCCAGGTAGTAGGTGAAGAGTCCGACGCTCTGGCCGATCAGGGGCTGCTCTTCGGGCCAGAGGGCATCGCCGGCGGCGAGCGCGGATTCGTAGGCCCGCTCATCCGCCTGGCAGGCCGCGAGCGTGACATAGGTAAGCTGGTCGGTTTGGGCCGTGCGCGCCGGGAGCGTGGGGCGCGGGCTGGCAGCCGCGGCGGCGGCCTGGGCCGCGGGGGCCGGCTGATTACTGGCCTGGAGCGGCAGATTGTACGGTAGCTCGCGGACCAGCCCGGCTTCGTCGGCCCGCGTCCCGCTGGCCGAGTGGCAGCAATCCAGGATGGCCGTCAGGTTCGCGGTGCGCCCGGCGATCTGCGCCAGGTAGGTATGTAGCTCGTCGTCGAGGATGTCGCCATGGGGCGGGGTAGGCACTTGCGGGTCCCGGGCGTCGTACGGCACGATCGATTCGTCAAAGCCGTCCGGCTCGTCGCCGTTCAGGTCCGGCCATTGCGAGCCGTGCCCCGAATAATAGATCAGCACCGTGTCGCCGGCCTGGGTCTGTTCCGCCAGCGCCTGGAGCGCCTGCCGGATCTGCGCCCCAGTCGCCACGTGGGCGGCATCCGTGCCGGGCGCCGAGCCCAGGGTCGTGATCTCGCCGGCCGCGAAGCCGAAGTGTGCCTGTAACACGGCCGCCATCGTCGCCACGTCCTGCGCGGGGCCCACCAGGTCGAAAGGCGGCGTGTAGGCCGCGGACCACTGGTACTGCGTGATGCCGATCAGCAAAGCGCGTTTACGGGGGGCCGTGTTCACAGCAGGATCACCGATCGCGACTCGGCCGAGTCGAGCGCGTACATGATGATCTCCCAATCGCGCAGGGCTTCGGCGGGCGGCACGCGGGGCGGCCGGCCGTGGCGGACGGCTTCGTAGAAATCGCGAAACTCGGCATAATACCCCCCCTCGTCGGCGGCGTCGGGCTTGTAGACCTCCAGCACCTGAGGCGGGCTACCCTCGCGATCGGCCCCGCCCAGCAGGCGCGTTTCCTGAGCCCCAATGTCGATCAGGCCGTCCGTGCCGAAGACCCGGAAGCGGGCGAAGGCGCCGCCGGTCCCTTTGGCCGCCCCGGAGAAGGTCAAATGGCCGAGGATACCGTTGCGGAAGCGCAAATTGAGGATCAGCGTATCACTCCCGCGCATCACCGGGTGGATATCCTTGACGAAGGCTTGCAGCTGCTCCACCTCGCCGCCGAGCTCGCGCAGCCCCGCCGCATGATGGACGGCCGCATCGGCGAGCATGGCGCCGCGATACTGGCTGTCTTGCCGCCAGGGGGTGGCGGCAAAGCTGGTCGTCTCGTCGCTCCAGAAGAGCCCTTCGCTCTGGATCAGGAAGGGCCGGCCGATGCGGCCCGCGGCGATCCAGGCCTGGGCTTGCTTGATATCCGGCCGGAAGTGGAAATTTTCGGCAATGCCGACGATGCCCGGCCCGCCCTCCAGCGCCCGCACCAGGGCACGGCCTTGCTCCAGCGAGGCGGCCAACGGCTTCTCGCAGAAGACATGCTTGCCCGCCCGGGCCGCCTCCAGAATCATGCCGGCGTTCAGGTGGATGGGCAGGGAGATGAGCACCGCATCCACCTCGGGGTTGTGCAGCAGTGCGCGGTAGTCCGTGGTCAGCGGGGCGCCCCCCACGAGGGCGGCCGTCGCCTGGGTGGCGGCGGGGTCGACATCACAGATCTGGGTGATCGTATACTCTTTCGTGAGGCGCTGCAGGGCCGGCCAGTGCAGGATGCGCACAGCCAGCCCAGCCCCGAGAATGCCCAGGCGAATCGGTTTGGCGGACATAGGTGGTTGGTCCTTTGCTGGCTAGAGATACAAAATCTGGTTTTGCATCTCATCGGCCCTG
>DATGEF010000222.1:0-3501 GCA_035310405.1 Chloroflexia bacterium
CTCGGCCAGGCCTAGGGCTTCCCGGACGACGCGGCTTTCCTCGGCCAGGTCGTCGTCCGGCGGGGCCGTCGCGGCGGGCTCGGCCGCAGCGGACTCGGCGGCCGCGGCAGACTCGGCGTCCGCCTCGAAGGCGGCCAGGGCGGCGTCGACAACCCCCGGTGCTACGCCTTTGGTGCGCAGCTCGTTCTTGAGCAGGCGGGCGCCGCGGGGGCGGCACCGCGCCCGCTCGGCGATCCAGTAGCGGGCGAACTCGGCGTCGTCGACATAATGGGCGCGCTGCAGCCGGGCCAGGATGGCGTCAATCAGCTCGGGCGGCACCGCCTTGCGGCGCAGGCGTTGGCGCACCTCCGCTTCGCTCCGGGGGCGAACGGCCAGGAAGCCCAGCGCGCGGGCGTAGTGGCGCTGAAACGCGTCGCCGGCTTCCAGGCGCGCCACGAAGTCGGGTGGGCAGGGCAGGCCGGGGCGCAGGCCCTCCTCGGCGACGACGGCAATGTGCAGCCCGATCGTCCGCGTCTCCGGCGCGTCGGCGTCGGGCGGCCCGATGGTCACGACGACCCGGTCGCCATCCCGGGGATCGGGCGCCAGCCGCAGGATGACCGGCGTGTTCATCGACTATCAACGCGGCGGATACCCCGATCTTTAGACCTGGGCAGGAGCCGCACCTCCTCTCAAGATTTGATAGGCATACCCATCCGCGCGCCATACCGCTTTGATATACCGATAGGCGATGCCGTCCACCCGCCCGACGCGAAACTTCCCGCTGGACCGCACCGCGATGCGTCCGACATGGGTACCTTGCTGCTTGCCCTGCGGCACCTTGGCCCGCCCGATATCGCCCGTGCGGAAGCCATAGTGGACCGCGCGCCGCGTTTTGTGCAGCCGTGGAAACCCGTATTTATCCGTGCGGCACATCTGCCGGCTGTTGTGGCCGCTCGCCGTGATCGCCCACGGCACCACCCCCGCCACCCCCAACCGCGCCGGGGTGCTCAGCCCCACACACGCCGCGTCCAGCCAGTGTGTCTTGGGCAGGTTCCGTTGCGTCCGATTGAATTTGGTCAGCCCCCCACTGCCAGTTTCGATCGGCAGCCCCGTCTCCTGTAACGCACGGTAGACCGCCCCGCGGGTGGTGTTCACGGCAGCAGCGTCACGCAACGGTTGGTGGGCCTGGGCCTGGATCTGGGGATACCCAAACTCCGTGGCCGTGCGGTTGCCCTTCCGCTGGTTGCAGGATTCACACGCCAGCGTCAAGTTGCTGACCCGGTTGGTGCCGCCCCGCGACTGGGGTACTATGTGCTCGATTTGCAGCGGCCGATCAGTGGCGCCACAATACGCACAGTGATGCGCCCACTTGAGCAGCAGGTACTCGCGGATCTCATACCCCAGCAGGGCGCCTTGCTGGTATTCCACCCCCGCGATCTCCGGGTTTTGCAGCTTTTGCAGATCAAACTTCACCCGCTCCAGGCTGAGGGCCGCGATCGGGGCCACCTTGCCGAGCCGGCGCACCCAGGTCTGCACGTTGGCGACCCGACTGGCCAGGCTGGGGGGCAGCCAACCGGGCGGGCGCCGGCGATTGTGGAACCGCGGCGGCCGATGGCGCAGTTTGCGGCTGCGGCGGTTATGCCGCACCGCCCGGCGGTGATCCAGGGCGGCTTTGATGGCCGCGCCGCGATGGTGCAGTTCGGCGGCGAAGACCACGTCACCTGTGTGGTCGTTGAGGATCGCCAGCCCCGTGGTTTTACTGCCGGGGTCGACCTTGAGCCGCAGCGGCACCACAGCGCCGCGCGAGGTGGGCTGCTGGAGAATGAGGGTGAAGGGGTAGCGGCGGTAGACCGCCGCCTGGCCGGTGGTCAGCAGATGCCGGGCGCGGGCGGGGTGGACCGGATTTAACGGCTGCTTGTCGGGATTGAGTACGAAGACGTGTGACATAACAGAATTCCTGGCCCTTACGGGACGCCCCTTGCGGGGGTAAAGTGTGCCTCGTCAATGTAGGGGACGCTTGTCACGCCTGGGACCTTCACGCTCGCCCCCGCGAGCGTCACATGATCGTGGGCCACAGAGCGGCAGGCTGGCAACGCACCCGCCGGTGTGATCACGTTCCCTACGTAGCCCTTGCGGGCTGAGACTGGTCATAGATCGGGGTTCTCAAGCCCCCGGATTTCTCCGTGGGGTCTATGACTCGACCGGCGAGACGACGCCGAGCTGTTGGAGCAGCCCCAGCGTGTCGCTATTACTCCAGCGCTCGACGATCTGCCCGCCCTCCAGGCGGAAAAACTCCATCCCCACCATCACCACCCGCTTCCCGGTCGGCGGCAGCCCGCCGAAGTCGCCCTGGTGGGTGGCGTGGATGGTCCAGCGGACGGCCACCTGGTCGGCTTCGGCCACGATACCCTCGATCGTCGCCGCGGCGTCCGGGAAGGCCGTGGCGAACAGCCCGATCAGCTGTTTCGACTCGGCGGGCCCGAGCACCGCGGCCGATTCGGAGCTGCGATAAACATAAGTAGGGGCGAGTAACTCGTCGGCGACGGCGGGGTTCTTCTGGTTCCAGGCTTCTTCGAGAAAGCGACGGACGATCGCCTTATTGGCCTCTACGGACATGATCGCTCCTTCGTACGGCCGGTGCAACAGGATAGGGGCGACGGACCCGTCGCCCCATGCCTATCAACCTAAGCGCCGGGGCTGCAAGGAGCCACGGGGCGCCGCCCCGCACCAACGCCCCAGGGGAAGGACTGTCAGCCCGCGTAGGCGGGCTTCCGGACTCGTAGCCGCGGCTTTAGCCGCTAGGCATCTCGCCCCAGGGCCCTGCTGCTGGTTAGGTTGATCGGCATGGGGCGACGGACCCGTCGCCCCTACCGTGGGCTGGCTGTGGCCGGTGGGCCGCGGCGCGCTAAATCTCTTCGTCGGCTTCGGCGTCGTCGACGGCGGCGGCGGCGGCCGCACCTTTCTTGCCCTTGTGCTCGCTGCTGGCGAGCACCAGATGGCCGGTGGCCGAGGCGGTGCGGATGCGCCCCTCGATCTCCTCCGCCATGCCCAGGTTGCCCTTGAGAAACTCTTTCACATTCTCCCGGCCCTGGCCCAGGCGCTGGTCGCCGAAGCTGTAGAACGCGCCGCTCTTACGCAGGATGCCCAGCTCGGTGCCGATGTCGACGATGTTGCCGATGCGGCTGATGCCCTCGTTGAACATGATGTCGAACTCGGCCACCCGGAACGGCGGCGCGACCTTGTTCTTGACGACTTTGACCCGCACGCGGTTGCCGACCACGTCCGTGCCCTGCTTGATCGACTCGATGCGCCGGATCTCCATGCGCACCGAGGCGTAGAACTTGAGGGCGTTACCCCCCGTGGTCGTCTCGGGGTTGCCGAACATGACGCCGATCTTCATGCGGATCTGATTGATGAAAATCAGCGAGGTGCGGCTCTTGCTGACGGCGGCCGCCAGCTTGCGCAGCGCCTGGCTCATCAGCCGGGCCTGCAGGCCGACGTGGTTGTCGCCCATCTCGCCCT
>DATGEF010000223.1:0-2834 GCA_035310405.1 Chloroflexia bacterium
TAGCGGGCCAGGGCGGCGGCGCCGGCCTGGGTATAATAGCGGCGGGCGCGCGCGGTGTCGTCGGCGGCCTGGAAGTGGCGGGCGAGCTCGCCCGCCAGGTCGTCGAGGCGCGGGGTATGGAGGTGCTCCAGCGTTTCGCCCACCGCCTGGTGCAGCCGGCGGCGGTCTTGCTTGAGGAGCGAGCTGTAGGCGGCATCCTGCACCAGGGCATGGCGGAAGAGATATTCCGGGTCAGGCACGTCTATCGCCGAGCGCACCAGGCCAGCGGCCTCCAATAGCCCCAGTTGTCGCGTGACTGCGTCCGCCATGCCGTGTTCCTCGCTCCGCCCGGTCTATCGCGCCCCATTATACCACGCACTTCGGACCTGGGTACCGGTCACTCGTCACGCGCCGCGTCACCGTGGAGCGGGACCGCCACCAGGATGCGGCTGCCGTGGCCCGGGGTGCTGGCGACGGTCATGTGGCCGCCGAGGGCCACCGCCCGCTCGCGCATCGTGGTCAGGCCGAGGCCGTGCCCGGGGCCCGCGCCAGCCCGCCGGCCGGCGTCAAAGCCGCGCCCGTCGTCTTCGACCGTCAGCACCAGTGCCGCGCTATGCGTGGGCGTCGCGGGCGCCGTGCGCACCAGGCGGACCCAGGCCTGCTGCGCCCCCGCGTGCTTGATCACGTTGTGCAGGGCCTCTTGCGCGATGCGGTAGAGCGCATCTTCGACGGGGGTCGGCAAGGACCCGAGCTCTGGATCGACCTCCACCTCGATGGCGAGGCCCAATTGCTGGCCGACCGTCTCGGCGTGGCGGCGCAGGGCCGCGCCGAGGCCCGAAGCACCCACCGTCGTCGGGCGCAGTTGGGCGAGCAGGGAGCGCATCTCGTTCAGCGCCGCGCCCGCGGTGGTCTGCAGGCGCTGGAGGTAGGGTGCCACCTTGCGAGGGTCGCGCTCGACCATGGCCTGGGCCGCTTCCGCCATCAGCGTCACCGTGAACAGCGACTGGGTGACCGAGTCGTGCAGCTCGCGGGCCAGGTGCTGGCGTTCTTCCAGGGCGGCGACCTGGCGGGCCTCGGCATAGAGGCGCGAGTTTTCGATCGCCAGCGCCAGCTGCTCGCAGATGCCGCGCAGGGTCGCATCGGCCATGCGGGCGCCGACCTCCGTCGCGCGGATCGGCTGGAAGCAGCCGAGCTCCAACATGCCGAGGGTTTGCGTGCGGACATGGATGGGGAAGGCGATGCGCATCTCGCCGCTGCTCACCTGAAACGCGCAGGGCCGCCCGGCGAGTAAGCCCGGGGTGATCGGGCCATACACCTCGGGCTCGGCGGCGGCCGGCCAGGACGGCGCCCGCTCCGGGCCATGCTGCACCACGAGGTCCCAGGTCCGGGTCAGGGGGTTCCAGAGCCGCATGGCCACGGTATCCCAGCCGGTGACGTCGAGGACGGCCCGCGCCGCCTGGTCGAGCATCGTCGTCAGGTCCAGGGAGCGGTTCAACGCCGTCGCCACGGCGTTGATCCCGGCCAGCTCCCGGGTCCGGCGCTCCAGGTCTTTGGCCTGCGTGATATCGTGGTAGACGACCAGGCGGCCCAGGATGGTGCCGGTCACGTCGGCCACCGGATGGACGGTGCGCTGAAAGACCCGCCAGTGCGGCGACTGCATCACGCATTCGTCGGCGTAGACGGCATCCGGCGGCGCGGCGCGTAAGCGCTCCAGCAGGTCATAGGGTTGGGCGGGATCGGCGAAGGCGCCGGCCCCCAGCTGGGTCACTTCTTCCAGCGAGTGGCCCACGAAGGTGCCGGGCGGCAGCCCATATTGCTCATGGACCGCCCGGTTGGCCAGTTCGACCCGCAGATCGAGGTTGTAGAAGATAACCCCATCCGTGGTCGACTCGAGGACGGCGGCGAGATGGCTGCGGGCCGTCTGCACGGCGTCGAGGAGGCGGGCGTTTTGCACCGCCGTGGCGAGTTGCTCGCCGATGGCCAGCAGCGTCGTGTCGCGCAGCATCTCGGCGGCGGTGACTTTGCCGCTGGCGGGGGTGCGGCTGCCGAGCAAGAGCAAGCCCAGCACGGGCCGGGCGCGGCCGGCCGTGGCCGGCCCGCCCAGCAGCGGAAAGACGACCAGGCGATGCAGGCCGCTGGCCAGGTAGCGGTCCAGCACGGCGCGCGACGCCGCCGGCGTCGCGGCCAGATCGAGCTCGACCGGCCGCCCGGTGGCCAGGGCCTGGGTCACGAACGGGCGCAAGGGGCTATCCGGCACGTCGATGCTGCCCTCGGCATCCCGCCGCCAGGGGGGCGGCGGCGCCCCGTGCGCGGCCCCGGCATAGCGGTGCAGGGCCACGTGCCAGGGGCCCTCGGGCTCCCGCAGGTAGACGGTGGCCAGGTCCCAGCCGGTGGCGCGTAGCAGCATGTCGGCCCCCGCCGCCAGCACGGTCGGCAGGTCTAGGGAGCGGTTGACCGCGCTGGCCACGTTGTTGAGGTCGGAGAGCTCTTTCGTCCGCCGCATCAGGTCTTGGGCCGTCTCACTCACCAACTGCACCAGGTCGGCATTCTCGATGGCCACCGCACAGAGCGCCGCGATCGCCTCCAACAGGCGGCTATCGTCGGCCGTGAAGGGCGGGGGCCGGTTGAGCGCGATCAGGCCGATCAGGCGCTCGCCGACGAGCATCGGCACGCCGATCCAGGCGGTGCGCGAGTCCTCCGGGATGCGCGGGTCGGGCGGCAGGTGGCGCGCTCGGCGGGCGGCCGCGTAATCGGCGACGCGGAGGGGGCGCCGCGTGCGCAAAACCTCCTGATTCAGCCCCGCCTCCACGGGCCGGGTCTCACCGCGCGGCACCAGCGCCTGGCCATGCAGGAAG
>DATGEF010000224.1:0-9989 GCA_035310405.1 Chloroflexia bacterium
GCCCAAAGAGGATCTCTGGCCCTATTTAGGCACCGAGTTCGTGCCCCGCCTCCTGGCCCACTACGCGCAGGAGGGCCACCTGCCCGCCGCCGCTACCACCCACTACGGCGACGGCGGCCTGTGTGGCGTCATCCTCGCCCAGCGCACGGGCATGCCGTTCAGCTACACGGCGCACTCCCTGGGCGCCCAGAAGATGGACAAGCTCCACGTCACCCGGCGGGACCTGGCCGCGGTGAACGCCCGGTATCATTTTGCGCAGCGTATCCTGGCCGAGCGCCTGGCGATGAACCGCTCATTTATCAACGTCACGAGCACCTCGCAGGAGCGCTACAGCCAGTACACGCATAATGCCTACCGCGGCGCCATCGACCCAAGCGACGACTCGCGCTTCGCCGTCGTGCCGCCGGGGGTGGCCATGACGATCTTCGACCGCGCCGTCCGCACCCCCGACGAAGACGGCGTCTATGCGCGGGTCCAGGCGGCGCTGGATCGCGACCTGCGGCCGGAGCGCCGGCAGCTGCCCTGCATCGTCGCCTCCAGCCGGCTCGACCCGAAAAAGAACCACCTCGGGCTGGTCGAGGCCTTTGCCGGCAGTGCGGCCTTGCGCGATCGCGCCAACCTGGTGCTGATCACCGGCGACCTGGACGATCCGCTCAAGGATTACAGCGCGGCCGGGGCGGGCGAGCGCGCGGTGCTGGACGGCTTGCTGAAGGTGATCGACCGGGCGCAGCTGCGGGGGCAGGTCGCGATGTTCGCCCTGCGCGGCCAGGGGGAGTTGGCCGCCGGCTACCGCTTCTTCGCCGGGCGCCGCTCGGTTTTCGCGCTTACCGCCCTTTATGAGCCGTTCGGCCTGGCGCCACTGGAGGCGATGGCGTCCGGCCTGCCCGCCGTCGTCACGAAGTTTGGTGGGCCGAGCGAGAGCCTGCGCTCCGGGGACGAGGAGTACGGCATCCTGGTCGATCCGAACGACCCGGTCGAGGTCAGCGCGGGGCTGTTCGCCCTGCTGAGCAACGAGGGCCGCTGGCGGCGCTACGCCGAGTCGGGCTACAACCGGGTGCTGGCCCGCTACACCTGGCAGCGCACCGCGGAAGGCTATCTGGACGCGCTGGCCGGGCGCCAGCGCGATGTCGACGACACGGAGCGCGAGATCCGGGCCGCCTCGGGCAGCGGCAGCCACGCGGCGGTGGACGAAGTGGCCCTGACCAGCGGGCCCTATACCGCGATCCCGGGCGCGCGGCTGATCATCCCGGGCTACTTCTTCAGCCCACGCCCCGACGACGATCGGCTGCGCGAAACGCTCGACGACCTCTATTTCAAGCTCGACGTCCTGGCGGTCGGCGAGACCATCGTCGACTTTATCTCCTACGAGACGGTGCGCTCCTTGCGCACCGCCAAGCAGTTCACCCGCTACCTGGGCGGCGAGCCGGCCAATGTGGCGGTCTACGTGGCCAAGCTCGGGGCGCGGTCGGCCGTGCTCTCCAAAGTCGGCAAAGAATATTTTGGCGAGTTCCTGGAGGAGCAGCTGCAGCGCCACGGCGTAAGCACCGAGGCGTTGCACCGCACCGATGCGAAGCCGACGACCAATATGTTTGTGACGCGGACGGCCAACGTGCCCGATTTCCAGGTCAACCGGGGCGCCGACACCCTGCTCGACATCCGCGACGTGCCCGAGGAGCTGATCGAGCGGGCGCGGGTGGTCCATACCTCCGTCTTCGCCCTCTCCCAGGAGCCGCAACGCTCGGCGATCCGCCGCGCCCTGCGCCTGGCCAACCGCCACGGCAAGGTGGTCTCGCTGGATCCGAATTACGCGCCGCGGATCTGGCCCGACAAAGACGAGGCCTGGGAGGTGCTGGCCGAGATCATGCCCTACGTCACGATCGTCAAGCCCTCGCTGGAGGACGCGCGGCGCCTGTTCGACTACAACCTGGACGAGGATGCGCTCGAAGCGGCCTGCCTGCGCGAGTTCCACGACCTGGGCGCCGGCGTCGTGATCGTCACCCGCAGCGGCGGCACGGTGACCGTCTCGGCGAACGGCGTGATCGAGCGGGTCGGGCCGCTGCCGATGGTCGAGGTCACCAATGTCATCGGCGGCCGGGACGCCTTCTGGTCGGCCTTGCTGGTCGCCTATCTCGACGGCAAGCCCTGGCCATTCTGCGTGCGCTTCGCCCACGAGGTCGCCGCCCTCAAGCTGCGCGTCGTCGGCCATGTCGAGCGCATGATCGACCGCGAGGAAATCTACCGCCGGGTGGACGCGGCGAACCCCTGAGCGGGTGCGGCGCTCAGTAAGTGAGCGTGGTGCCGTCCTGGCTCAGGAATTCCACGAGGGTGGCCCCGCCCACCACGCGGGCGCCCGGCAGCAACTGCGCCTCCTGGAGCCCCCGGCGACGGAAACACGATCCGCAGACCCAGATGGTGCCCCCGGCCGCGACGAAGCCGGCGAGGACCGTCGCCAAGGGTGGGTGGCCGGGCGTGCGGACCAGGGCCGCGTCGGCGACCTGCGAGAGGCGGGCCCCCTCCGTGCTCAGGAAGATGACCGTCTCGATCCCCGCGCCGGCGGCAGTCGCGGCCAACTCCGCGCCGGTCAGCGCGCGGTCGGCCTGGACCGCACCCGCGGTGATACTCACCACCAGCCGCGTCATGCCGGGCCGGCCCATAGGCGGCTCAATAGGTGATGCAGCTCGCGCCCTGGCTCAGAAACTCGACCAGCTTGGCGCCGCCCACGATCAGCGCGCCGGGCACCAGCTTGTCCTCGGCCAGGGCCCGCTTCTTAAAACAGGGTGAGCACACCCAGATCGTGCCGCCATTGGCGGTGAAGCTCTCCAGCAGCTCTCTGAGCGGTTTGAACCCCTCTTCCAGGATGCCGTCGGCATAGCCCTGCTCGGCCAGGCGCACGCCTTCCGTACTGAGGAAGACGACGGTTTCGACGCCGCTAACCACCCCGGCATTGGCGACGACGAAACCGACCGTCGCTTTATCCGTATTGTCTTTCGCGCAGGTGATACTCACAACCAGCTTAGCCATAGATGGGGACTCCTCCGGGGCCGGCCGCTAACGGCCGCCCTTCCGAATGTAGAAGCGCTTGTCCTGTTCGGCCAGCAAAGTATGGCCGACGAGCCGGCACCAGGCCGGCAGATCCTCGTGGGCGCCGGGGTCATAGGTCACGACTTCCAGCACCTGCCCGGGCTGCAGCGTCCGCATCTGCTGGTGAAGCAACACCAGCAGTTCCCCGCAGCCCAGGGGGCCCCCGTCGACGGTCGCATCGACGGGCGGCACGGGCGGCATGGCTAGGGGCCCCGGCGGACGAAGTAGCTGGCATAGCCCTGGCCCTTGACCACGGCGGCCAGGTCGTTGCCGGTCATGCGGCACCAGGCCCCGAGGTCTTCGCGGGCCGCCGGGTCGTCGGTGACCACCTTCAGGATCTCGCCCGGCGCCAGCGCCCGCACCTGTTGGGCCATAGTCAGCAGCAACTCGACACAGGCCTGCCCCATGCCGTCGAAGACGGCCCGTTCCTGGAGCAGGGGCGGCGCGGCCGGCGGGTCCGGGGGGCGCGCCGCCGGGGGCGGGACGGCCGGGGCCCGGGCGGGGTCGTCGAAAGCGGGGATAAAGGGGCGCGAACGCCGGCCGCCGGTGGTGGTCCGCGCGGCCACGCTGAAGAGGTCGGACGTCTGCGCCAGGCCGGCGGGCGGGGGACCCGGCAGATCGCCGGCGGTCTGGGCGGCCAGGCGGGCGGCCGCGCGCACCTGCAGGCCGTCGGCCACGTCGCCCTGGAGCACGCAGGCACAGTGGAAGCTGCCCACCTCGAAGGCGCTGTCGGTGGCCCGGGTGTGGGGCCGCGCGCAGACGGCGCCCTGGCCCTCCATCGCATTATAGATCGTGGGTGCCTGGTACCCGGCCGGGGGCGCGCCCACGTTCTGGGATGCCTGCTCCCAGAGCAGATCATGGGTCAGGTCCATGAAGGTCTCACAATACGGCTCCGCGGCCTGGAAGCTGCCCTGGCCGCGCGTGGCCAGGCTGTCGAAATATGAGGAGCAGCTCGTGCCACCGCCGCACAGGAACTTGAGATGGCATTCGTTGCAGCCCGCGCGGTGCTGCACGCTGTTGGCCCGGATCTCCTGCAAGATCGGCGAAGTGAGCCAGATCTCGCGCAGGGAGCGCTCGCGGATCGAGCCGCAGGCCAGGCTGGGCGCCCCGCTGAACCAGACGCAGGGATAGACCTGGCCATCGCTGAACACGTCGAGACTTTCATAGCCGCAGTTGCAGAGGTCGGTCTTGCGGCCATGCTTGCCGCGCACGCGCACGCGCAGGCTCGTCTCATTGTCGATGACCATCCCCAGATCGGCCGCCACCTGGCGCAGTTCGCGCATAATCGCGGTGACGCGGGCGGGCGGGACCAGCAGGTCGTTATTATCATAGGCGCGACCGCGCTCTTGCAGCCAGAGAATATGGTGTTCTTGCACGCCCAGGCTGCCGAGCAGGCGCGTCGTGTCCGCCATGCGGTCCATGTTGTGGTGGGTGATCGCCGTGCTGACAGCCGGCGGCAGCCCGATCGCCACCAGGTCGCGGATGCCCTGGATGGTGCGCGCAAAGGTGCGCGGGCCGCGGACCTGCTCGTGCAGCGCCGCATCCGGGCCGTCGAGGGAGACCTGTAGATGGAGGCGGCGGGGCTGCCCCAGGCCGCCGGCGGCGGCGCCGTTCGCCCGCTGGGCCGCCGCGGTCAGCTGGGCCAAGATACGCTTGTTGAAGAAAGTCGCATTGGTCAGCAGGACCAGCTCCGACTCGGCGCAGACATAATCGATGAGCGCGAAGATGTCGCGGCGCATGAAAGGCTCGCCGCCTGTAAAGTAAAAGCGGGACACACCGAGGTCGCGCGCCTCGTCGATCAGCCGGTAGAGGTCGGCCGTCGTCATCTCATTCTCCGGCACCAGATCGCCGGACGAGACATAGCAATGGGTGCAGCGCAGGTTGCAGTCATTGGTGACGAAGACATACAGCTCGCTGAGCCGGCTCGGGGCGATGGTGGCTGCGCGGCCGGGATAGGGCGGCGCGAGCAGGGGCTTGCGGCCGACAAAGGCGATCGCCGTGGCGGCTTGCAGAAAGGCCAGGGTCTCGGCCTGGGCGCGGGCCAGGGGCAGATCCCAGGTCGCCGCGAGCTCGCCGGCCACTTCGGCCACGGTGTGTCGCCCATCGCAGCGGCGGAGGATCTGGGCGCCGGCCGGGTTGGTGGCCAGCCAGTGGGGCGCCTCCGGGTCGATCACCAGGTGGATCCCGGCCCGCTCCAGATAGACCCCTAAGGGCGCATAGAAGACCGATTGCAGGGGATCGCCGGCCTGGCGGGCCAGCCCCGCGTCCAGGATCGCGCGCCGCGGTGTCTCGATCATCAGGTTCCTCCAGGCGGGCCGGGGGAGCGCCGGCCGGGGAAAGCGCGCCCGCTGCGCACCCGTCTGGAATTTGCGGGCCCGCCCCGCTGATTATAGCACGAGTCCCCGACTCTGGACAGGTCCCGGCGCGTGGCTGGCTGGGCGGCGCCGCGCTCAGTTGTTGGCGCCCGACGTGGGCATCGGCAGCGGTGTGCCCTGCGTCTGCGTCGCGCTGCTCAGGCGGCGGAGCGTGGCGATCAGGTCCTTGAGGCCGGCCGGCGTGATCGACTCCCCGCCAGCCGCGGCGACGAACACGCTACGCGTCTGCCCCCCCTGCTGGACGGTCACCGTCCAGTAGATATCGTCGGCCACGTTCCCCTGATCGTAGCGAGCCGCCAGCGTGGCGAAGTTGATGGCGGCGATCTGCGCCTGGAGGGCCGCCCACTGGTCCGCGGGCACCTGCCAGGTGGCCGCCGGCACGCCCCGGTCGTCCGTCACCAGTGCGGCCCCGGTCGGGCCGAGGGTCAGCGTGCGGCGAATGCCCACGTAGCCGCCGCTTTCCAGAAAGGTGATCGGGCTACCCACGACCAGCGGTCCGGCGGTCGGCGAAGGGGGCACCGGCGCCTGAGTCGGCGCTGGCGGTGGCATCGTCGGCGTCACCGTCGGCGGCGGGGTGGGCGGCGGGGTGAGCGTCGGCAACGGCGTGCCCTGGGCGCGTGTGTCGGTCGCCAGCCGGCGGAGCGCGGCGATCAGGTCCTTCAGGCTAGCCGGCGTGATCGACTCCCCGCCGGTCTCGGCGACGAACACGCTGTAGGTCTGCCCGCCCTGCTGGACGGTGACCGTCCAGTAGGTATCGTCGCCCACATTCTCCTGATCGTAGCGGGCGGCCAGCGTGGCGAAATTGACGGCGGCGATCTGCGCCTGGAGGGCCACCCACTGGTCCGCGGGCACCTGCCAGGTGGCGATCGGCACGCCCCGGTCGTCCGTCACCAGCGCGGCCCCGGTCGGGCCGAGGGTCAGCGTGCGACGAGTGACCATCCAGCCGCCGCTTTCCAGAAAGGTGATCGGTCTGGCGCCAGCTTCCGGCGAAGATGGGGCCGCCTGGGTCGGCGCCGTGCTGGGGATCAGGGGGGGCGGGAGTGGTGTGGGTAGCCCGCTATCCGCACAAGCGGCCAGCAGCCCCAGCGCAGCCAGCACGCCGATTAGCAACCAGGGTAGCCGCTTCATCATAACTCTCCTCCGTGATACTGCTCGTCGGCGGGGCAGCGCCGCGCTACACCCGATCATAGGACGCCGGGAGCAGCACTCTGGTTCCATCGGCCCGGTGCTGGCCGGCCACTGCCGGGGCCAAAAGCTGCCGCGCCGCAGCGCGCTTCCGATTCTTGACGCTGCGGCGCGGGTTGTGGTATGCTGCAAGACGGCGCGGGCGGACGCGCCGATGCTGATTGCTACAGGAGGTTTGTGTGCCCGCATCGCCCCCGGCCGAGCCCCGGCTTTCCATTGTCATCCCTATGTATAACGAAGCCGCCCGCATGCGCAAGAGCTTGCCGATCCTCCTGGACTACCTGGCGCACCAACCCTACCCCTATGAAGTGATCGCCGTGGACGACGGCAGTGCCGACGGGACGCCGGCGCTGGCCCGCGAGCTGCTGGCCGGCGTCCCGGACAGCCGGGTGATCGAGACGCGGCCGAACCGGGGCAAAGGCCATGCCCTGCGCGTGGGCATGCCGGCCAGCCGGGGCGCGTTTGTGCTGTTTACCGACGCGGATCTCTCGACCCCGCCCGACGAGCTCGACAAGTTCTGGCCCTGGCTGGCCGGCGAATTCGACGTCGTGATCGGATCGCGCAAGATGGCCGGCGCGGTCCTGGACCGCCGCCAGCCCTGGTGGCGCGAGCGCCTGGGCAAAGTGTTTACCTGGCTCAGCGACCGGCTGGCCACCCGGGATATCAGCGACGTGACCTGCGGCTTCAAAGTCTTCAGCCGCGACGCCGCCCACGACCTGTTCCGGCGGGGGCGGATCAACGACTTCAGCTTCGACGCCGAAATCCTCTTCCTGGCGCAACGCCGGGGCTACCGGATCAAAGAAGTCCCCGTCCACTGGCACGACGAGCGGGGCACGAAGGTCCGCATCGTGCGCGACGCGGTCCGCGCGCTGCGGGGGCTGCTGCGCATCCGGGCGAACGCCGCCGCCGGCCGCTATGGCGAGCGCATCCGCACCGGCGCGGTGAGCGGCACCCAGTTTTAGAGAGGAATCGCGATGACGACGATCCAGGGCCCGGGCGCCAGGCGCGCGCCGGAGCACGTGCTCGTGTTGGGCGGCGCCGGGTTTATCGGCTCGCACCTGGTCGACGCGCTGGTGGCCCGCGGCCACCAGGTCCGGGTGCTGGACAGCCTGGTGCCGCAGGTTCATGGCCCGCAGCCGGGAGGGCCCGACGGCCGGCCGCGCCATGTGCATCCCGCCGCCGAGTTCATCCAGGCCGATATCGCGGACGGGCCGGCCCTGCGCCGCGCGCTCAGCGGCGTCGACGTGGTCTTCCACGAGGCGGCCGAAGTGGGAGTCGGCCAGTCGATGTACGAGATCGTGCGCTACACCCGGGCCAACACCCTGGGCACGGCCGTCCTGCTGGAACTGTTGGCGGCGGACCGGGGCCGGGTGCGCAAGCTGATCGTCGCCTCCTCGATGTCGATTTACGGGGAAGGCACTTACGCCTGCCCGGAGCACGGCACAATCTATCCCCGGCCCCGCCCCCTACGCCAGCTGCGCGAGCACGACTGGAAAATGCGCTGCCCGGTCTGTACTCGCCCGGCCACGCCCCAGGCGACCGACGAGGAGAAGCCGCTCGGCCCGACGTCGATCTACGCCATCAACAAGCGGGACCAGGAAGAGATGTGTCTCGTGGCCGGCCGAGCCTACGGCATCCCTACGGTGGCCTTGCGCTATTTCAACACCTATGGCCCGCGCCAGGCGCTCTCCAACCCCTATACCGGCGTGGCCGCGATCTTCAGCGGCCGCCTGCTCAACGACAAGCCGCCGCTCATCTTCGAGGACGGGAACCAACAACGGGACTTCATCCACGTCAGCGATATTGTGCAGGCCAACCTGCTGGCCATGGAGAGTGCCGCGGCCGACTACGAGGCGCTCAACGTCGGCACTGGGCAGGTAGTGACCGTGCGCCAGGTGGCGGAGACCCTGGCCCGCGGCCTGGGCAAAGCGATCCGGCCGGAGATCGCCGGCCAGTTCCGCGCGGGGGACATCCGCCACTGCTACGCCGATATCGGCAAGGCGGCCCGGCTGCTCGGCTTCGCGCCGCGGGTGGACTTCGCCGCCGGCATGGCCGAGCTCCTGGAATGGGTGCGGCGGGAGCCGGCCGTCGACCACCTGGATCGCGCCCACGCCGAGTTGACCGGGCGCGGGCTGACGGTTTAAGCCGCCCGCGGCCCGGCGGGCCTTGCTCCCGCCCGGGCTATCGCGTATAATCACCCTAGGCCCCGGGGATGTAGCTCAGTTGGAAGAGCACCTCCTTTGCACGGAGGGGGTCAGGAGTTCGAGTCTCCTCATCTCCACCTGAACCGAAGACGCGTAACCTTGCGACGATTCTGCACGTACATGAAACAGAAAACAGACCAGCCGCGCGGTCCGAGTAGCGCGCCCGCGGGATGACAGTAGCTTAGCGAAGGAGAACGCAAGTCATGGACAACGTCAATAACCCCGGCGGGACCAGCGATCCCCCGCAGGGATCCCCGAGCCGGGAAAGCGGGGACCCGGGCAGTAGCGACGACGCGCTGACGCGGCGGATGGACACGCCCCCGGGCAACCTGCCGGATCCTGCGCCCTACGGGAGCCCGGCGCCGACGCAGGGCCTGCCGCCCCAGGACGCGCCGTACACGCCCCCGGCCTACCCGCCGCCCGCGGCCCCCTACCAACCGCCCGCCGCCCCGTACCAACCACCCGCCGCCCCCTACCAGGCGCCCGCCGCCCCGTACCAACCGCCCGCGCCGGCTCCCGGGGCCTCCATGTACCAGGTGCCCGGCAACTATACCCCGAGCACCTATACTCCGGGCGGTGCGACCGGGCCGGGGCAGGTCATGATCGGCACGGTGATGGCCAACCCGCCGATGAGCGACCCGATGGTGGCCACGATCATCGAAATCGCCGCGGGGATCTTCGGCTTCCTCGGGGTCGGCCATATGCTGTCGGGCCGGCTCGTGCAAGGGATTGTGCTGCTGGCCGCCTGGTGGGTGATCGGCCTGCCGATTATCTGGCTGGGCCTGCCCCTCGTGACCTGTGGCTTCGGCTTCTGCGTCGCGCCGATCCTGCACCTCGGCATCCCGATCCTGTCGGGCCTCTGGCTGCGCAGCCAGATGCTGAGCCGCCCCATTTTTAGCCGCTAAAATACTCGGGGCTTCACCGCGGCGCGGGGGCGACGACGGATCGTCGCCCCCGCGCCGCAGTGAAGTTAACAGGTAAGGGAACCTGGCGAAAAGAAGCATCCCGACCTGCAGCAACCGCTACACAGCAACCGCCGAGGCCGGAGCCGCTCGAAGCCACCAGACGGCGACCCGCCCCAGCCGCCCTGTCGGGCCGCCCGGCAGCCCGCGTAGGCGGGCTTCGCCCGGTGTTGCCGCGGCTT
>DATGEF010000225.1:0-2311 GCA_035310405.1 Chloroflexia bacterium
TACTCCTGGTTTAAGGCACAAACAGCCGTGAAAAGCCGGCAACTGGGTCGAACGATCAAGCAGTGCCAACCGGCCGGCGCGGCAAATTATCGCCGGGTGAGCCAGCCGTTGCTGCTATGATACCAAAAGCCCCTGATCCACGTCAAGAATAATCGGTCTATCTTTAGGGCCGCAAGAGGCCCCAGAGATAGGCCGGGGTGAGGGCCTGGCGCGCATCCAGCAGATCGCCGAGCACGCCGGCCATGATCGCCAGCTGCGGGGGGCGGCCGGCCAGGCGCGGCGCGACATAGTCCATGCCGGCGGGCACCTGGACGAAGCCCTGCACCACCCGGCAGACCAGGTCTTTAGCGAAGAACTCGCGCCGGCGCGCCCGCCGATACGGCGCCAGCGCGCGCGCCGAGAAATCGCCCCGCGCCAGCGCGGCCAGGGCGACCGGGGCCGCCAGCGCCGCCCCCCGTAAGGCCTTATAGACCCCTTCCCCCGTAAACGGGTCGAAAAAGCCGGCGGCATCGCCTACCAGCAGGTAACCCGGGCCGCAGGGCCGCGCGGCGCCCACGCCCACCGGCCCGACGCCCCGCACCGGCGTCACCCGCCGGGCGCCCCCCAGCGTGCGGGCCAGGGTCGGGAAAGCCTGCAACGCGGCGGCAAAGCGCGCCTCGCTGGGCCGGCGGGCGGCCGCCGGGCCGGGGAGATCGATCACAATCCCCACATTGACCAGCCCATCCGCCAGGGGCGCCAGGCCACAGTAGCCATGCCGCCCCACATGCATCTCGCCCCAGGCGTCACAGCCCTGCACGCCGGCATAGTGGGCCACCATGCCGAGGCGGCGGGGCCAGCGCAGCGGGCGCGCCACGCCCAACGCCCGCGCCACGGCGGAGTGGGCACCGTCGGCCCCGGCCACCAGGGGCGCCCGCAGCTCCACGGCCGCGCCGCCACCCTGGCGCACACGCACGCCGATCGCCTGCCCGTCGCTGCGCAGCACATCGACCACGCGGGTCCGCTCGAACAGCGCCGCCCCGGCCGCCGTAGCGTAGGCGACCAGGGCGGCGTCCAGCCGCCGGCGGGGCGTGGCCAGCACGGCGCCTCCTGCGGCCGCGTAGTCCATGCAGAAGACAGCGCCGCCGGGGGCATAGACGCGCATCGCCGGCAGCCGCCGGGGCCGGGCCTGCTCCACAAAAGGAAGCGCGCCGATCTGGGCCAGCACCGTCGCGGTTTGGGGGCTGGTATACTCGCCACAGGCCTTGTCGCGGGGAAAGCTGGCTTTATCCAGCAGGGCCACCCGCACTCCGGCTTGCGCTAGCAGGCCGGCCAGGGCGGCGCCGGCCGGTCCGGCCCCGGCGACAATCACGTCATAGGGCTGGTCCACGCGCCGCATCCTCCGCGGCCGCCCCGGCCGTCACCTGGCGCCCCACAAAGGCGATCCGCCAGAAGGCGTGCTGGACGATGCGGCCGCCCCGAATACCGGCGGCCGTCGCCATCTGGCGGATCTCCGTGCGGGTGAACGCGCGCTGGACGGAGGCGGGCCCGTCATGGCGCGTCAGGCGGTTACGCGTGATGCCGTAGACCAGCGCCACCGAGGCCAGGTAGGCGGGCCAGGAGCGCTCCACGTCGTTGACGATGAAGCCGTGGCGGGCGAGGCGCGCCATGTTGCCGAGGGTGCGCACCGCGCCGTCGGCGTCGAGATGGTGCAAGGCCAGCGAGCAGGTGACCAGGTCAAACGAGGCCGACGGGAACGGCGGGTACCGCGAATCACAGGCCAAGAGCGCGATCTCGGGGTAGCCCCGTGTGTGATCCTGTGCTGCGCGCAACACCGCGGGGCTGATATCGGTCGCCAACACCTGGCAGGTCAGGCCGCGCCGCCGGGCCCAGCCGACGATCGCGCGCGGGATGTCGCCGGAGCCGGTGGCCAGGTCGAGGACCTGAAGGGGGCGCCCGGCCGGCCAGTCGCCCACCACGTCGGACAGGTGGCGCAAGACCACGGCCGTGCCCTGCCCGACCAGGTTGGCCATGCGGATGTCGCGCAGGCTCTGGCGCAACTCCTGGGGACTGGCCACGTCCGGATCGTCGAGCAGCTCCCGGACATTGGCGTAGGGGAGTGAGGGGAAGCGCAGCGGCAGGAAAGCCGGCAGGGCCCCCGGCCGCCGGGGGTCGTCGGCAGCACCGGGGGCGGGCGCAGGCGCGGGCGTCGGGGGCATGCGTGACTTTCTCGGGACGCGGTTCCCGGCTTAGGTGCGGTCGGGGCTCTCGGGCGCTTGCGCCTGGGCCGCCAGGTCCCGAGGCTCGCTCCCAGTGCCCACATCATGCAGCGCAT
>DATGEF010000226.1:0-10960 GCA_035310405.1 Chloroflexia bacterium
GGCCTGATCGCCGCCCTGGAGTGCCTCTGCCGGGCCGCCACGGCGTCCGTGGCGGCCGGCCAGACGATCTTGATCCTGAGCGACCGCGGGGTGGATGCGACCCATGCCCCGATCCCGGCGCTCCTGGCGTTGGGCGCCGTCCACCAGCACCTGATCGGCCTGGGCCGCCGGCCCGCCGTGAGCCTGGTCGTGGAGAGCGGCGAGCCGCGCGAGGTTCACCACCTGGCCTGCCTGGTCGGTATGGGCGCCGAAGCCGTACATCCCTACCTGGCGCTCGCCACGGTGCGGGCCCTGGCGGTCGAGCGCGACGCGGTCCGCGGCAAGGGCTTCCCGGTGGCCGGCCCGGATATCGCGGATACGGCCGAGCACCAGTATATCCAGGCCCTGGAAAAAGGGTTGCTCAAGATCATGTCCAAAATGGGCATCGCGACCCTCGATAGCTACTGCGGGGCGCAGGTCTTCGAAACGATCGGCCTCGACGAGACCGTGATCGCCCGCTGCTTCGCCGGGATCCCGGCGCGACTGGAGGGCGTCGGGCTGCCGAGGCTGGCGGCCGAGGTCCTGGCGCAGCACAGCGCGGCCTTTGCCGGCCGAGAGGCGCCGGCGGCTGCCCATCCCGCGTTGCCCCACCCGGGATTCTACAAGTTCAAAAAAGAGGGCGAGTACCACGCCTTCGCCCCGGCCGTCGTCCATGCCCTGCAGCGCGCGGCCGGCGCGGACGGCGACTATGCGGCCTACCAGGCCTACAGCACCCTGGTCCACGGCCGCCCGCCGACCGAGCTGCGCGACCTGCTGGACTTTGTGCCGCGGCCGCCCGTGCCGCTGGCGACGGTCGAGTCGGCCGCGGCCATCGTGCGGCGGTTCTCGACCGCGGCCATGTCGCACGGCTCGTTGAGCAGCGAAGCGCACGAAACCCTGGCCATCGCCATGAACCGGCTGGGCGGCCTCAGCAACTCGGGCGAGGGGGGCGAAGACCCCACCCGCTATCACGACGAGCGCAACAGCCCGATCAAGCAAGTCGCCTCGGCGCGCTTCGGCGTGACGCCCGCCTACCTGGTCGCGGCCGACGAGCTCCAGATCAAGATGGCCCAGGGCTCGAAGCCCGGCGAAGGCGGCCAGCTGCCCGCGCACAAAGTGTCCGACGAGATCGCCCGCATCCGTTACGCGACGCCGGGGACCGCGCTGGTCTCGCCGCCGCCGCACCACGACATCTACAGCATCGAAGACCTGGCCCAGCTGATCTATGACCTCAAGCAGGCCAACCCCCGCGCGGCCGTCTCGGTCAAGCTGGTGGCGGAGGCCGGGGTCGGCACCGTCGCGGCGGGGGTGGCCAAAGGCGGCGCCGACCTGATCCTGATCAGCGGCCATAGCGGTGGCACCGGCGCTTCGCCGCTTTCCTCGATCAAGAACGCCGGCGTGCCCTGGGAGCTCGGGCTGGCGGAGGCCCAGCAGACGCTGGTGATCAACGGGCTGCGTGGCCATGTGCGGCTGCGCGCCGACGGCGGGATCAAGACGGGCCGCGACGTGGTGATCGCGGCCCTGCTCGGCGCCGACGAGGTCTCGTTCGGCACGGCGGCCGTCGTGGCCGAGGGCTGCCTCATGGCGCGCACCTGCCACTCCAATAACTGTCCAGTCGGCATCGCGACCCAACGCCCCGACTTACGCGCGAAATTCCCGGGCACCCCGGAGGGGGTGATCCGGTTCTTTTTGCACATCGCCGCCGAGGTCCGCGAGATCCTGGCCGCCCTGGGCGCCCGATCGCTGGCCGAGATCGTCGGGCGTAGCGACCTGTTGCGCCAGGTGCCGCGCGCCCACGCCGCCGCCGACCGGCTCGACCTGGGGCGGTTGCTGGAGCGGGTGGACACGGCCGGGGCGGCCATCCACAACACGACGGCGCGCAACGGGCGGGTGCAGACAGGCGACCTGAACGCCCGCTTGCTGGCCGACGCCGCCCCGGCCCTGGCGCACGGCCGGGTGATCACCCTGGACTACGCGGTCGATAACCGCGACCGCACGGTCGGCGCCACCGTGTCGGGCGCGATCGCCGGCCGCTTTGGCGAAGCCGGCCTGCCGGACGGCGCGATCACGGTGCGCTGCCGGGGCAGTGCCGGACAGAGCTTCGGGGCCTTCCTGGCGCCGGGCGTGCGCCTGCTGCTGGAGGGCGAGGCCAACGACTATGTCGGCAAAGGCATGGCCGGCGGCGTGATCGTCGTGCGGCCGCCGGCCGCGGCCCGCTACCGGGCGGCCGCGAACACGATCGCCGGCAATACCCTGCTCTACGGGGCCACAGGCGGGGCGCTCTACATAGCGGGGCAGGCCGGCGAGCGCTTCGCCGTCCGCAACAGCGGCGCCCTCGCCGTGGTCGAGGGCGTGGGCGACCACGGCTGCGAGTATATGACCGGCGGGGTCGTCCTGGTGCTCGGCCCCACCGGGCGCAACTTCGCGGCCGGCATGACCGGCGGCCTGGCCTATGTCCTCGACCTGGACGACACCTTCGGCCGGCGCTGCAACCCGGAGCTCGTCACCTTCAGTCCGCTGGATGCGGAGGATGAGGAGTTGGTGCAGACCCTGCTGCTGCTGCACCTGGCGGAGACCGGCAGCGGCCGCGCCGACGAGCTGCTCCTCGGCTGGGACCAGGTGTGCGCCCGCTTCTGGCGCGTCCAGCCGCGGGGGGCGTGCCGGCCGCAGGTCTTGCACCCCCTGCTCGCGCGCCCTAGCGCCGAGGAAGCCAGTGTCCCGGCGGCGTAGGCCCGCCGGGCCGCTACGCGTGAGGGCCCCGCGCGGGGGGCTATCGCCCACCGGGACAGGGCTCTGAACCGCTATGCGGGTCGCGTTTCTCGGCCAGATCGGCTCCCATAGCGAAGGGGCGGCGCTGGAGTATGCCGGCGCCGCGCTGGAAGCGGTGCCCTGCGAGTCGTTTGGGGCGGTGTTCGCGGCGGTGGCGGCGGGGTCCGCCGATCGTGCGGTGCTGCCGATCGAGAACGCCTGGGCCGGCAGCATCCACAGCAACTACGACCTCCTTCTCCAACACGATCTGTATATCGTCGGCGAGCTCAGCTGCTATATCCGGCACAACTTGCTGGCCCTGCCGGGCGTCGAGTTGGCCGCGATCCGGCGGGTCTGGAGCCACCCGCAGGCGCTCGATCAGTGTGCGGCGTACCTGGCGGGCCTGCGGGTGACGCGCGAAGCCGTGGCCGACACGACCGCGGCCGCCCGGCGCGTGCGCGACGAGCAGCGCCACGACACGGCGGCCATCGCCAGCCTGCGGGCCGCCGCCCTTTATGGGCTGGTGCCCCTGGCTGCGGGGATCGAGGACAGCGCCGACAACTACACGCGCTTTCTCATCCTGGCCCGCGAGCCCGGGCCGCCGCCCACCGGCCGGTTGGCCAAGACCTCGCTCGTCTTCTCCCTGGAGCATGTGCCGGGCGCGCTCTACCAGGCCCTGGCCGTATTTGCCCGGCGCGGCCTGAACCTCACCAAGATCGAAAGCCGCCCCCTGCGCGGGCGCCGCTGGGAATACCTCTTCTATCTCGACTTCACGGCCGCGCCGGCCGACCCGGCCCCCGGCGCCGCGTTAGCCGAATTACAGATGCTAGCCCCCTTTTTGCGGGTGCTGGGCGTCTATACCCAGGATGCGCGGTAACTTCCGCCCTAATTTGTGCAAATTGAATAAATTACCGGCCCGGCTTTTGTCCACTGTTCCCTAGCCGTGTGCTGCATGCACCAGTATAATACGCACAGGTCTTGGAAACAAGGACCCAAACGGCACAATTGGTCGTGCCCCCAGATGTCGGGGCACGATTTTTTTGTGCGCCCGCGGGGACAACGGCACCCCATTGGGCGGGATGCCCAATGATGCGCTATAGCAGACGCGAAAGGAGTTTTGGATGAACTCGACACTGCGAGCCGCGCGCACACGCTTCATGACCAACTACCGCGATCCCGCCATGCGGCGCTATGTGGCCCTCCTCATGGGCGGCAAGCTCATTGGTCTCATCATCGTGCTCATGCTCATCGTGCTCACGTTACCGGCGCATGCGTTCGCCAGTCACGGGGCGGCCGATGCCACGCCGGAAATCAACGCGATTAACACCGTATGGACGCTCGTCGCCGCCTTCCTGGTCTTCGCGATGCAGGTTGGCTTTGTCATGCTGGAGTCGGGCTTCGCGCGTTCCCGCGAGTCGGTCAATATCATGGTCGAAGGCATCGCCGATACCTGTATCTGCGGCATCACCTTCTGGCTCTTTGGCTTTGCCTTCATGTTTGAGCCGGGAACCCCCTTCATTGGGACCACCGGCTTCCTGTTGCAAGGGCTGCCTGCCACCTATGGGGCGACCGGCATCCCCCTGCTGGCCTTCTGGGTCTTCCAGTTTGCCTTTGCCGATACGTGCTCGACCATCACCTCCGGGGCCATGGTCGGGCGATGTGGCTTCGTTGGCGACTTACTCTACAGTGTGGGCGTCACCGGCTTCATCTACCCGATTCTGGGTCACTGGGCCTGGGGTCCGGACGGCTGGCTGGCCACGATGGGCCCCGCCGCCTTCCACGACTTCGCCGGATCGACGGTGGTCCATACGATCGGCGGGGTGATCTCGCTGGCCGGCGCCATTGTCCTCGGCCCCCGGCTCGGGCGGGTCTTCAAGCGCGATGGCGGGGGGCCCTGGCCGGCCCATGACCTGATCATTGGCGCGGTCGGCGGCTTGATCCTCTGGTTCGGCTGGTACGGCTTCAATCCGGGCAGTACGCTCTCGGCGCTGGACGGGCAGGGGATTGGCCGCGTCGCTTTCAACACCACGCTGGCCGCGTGTTCGGGCGGGCTGGCGACGATGTTTTACGCGTATATCCGCAGCAAAAAATGGGACCTGGGCCTCACGGTGAATGGCTTCCTCGCTGGGTTGGTGGCGATTACCTGCCCGTGCTACTGGGTCGATCCCGTCGGGGCCTTTGCGATCGGGCTGGGCGCGGGGGTGGTCGTGGTCTGGGGCCTGGATTTGCTGGAATATCTGCGCATTGACGACCCCATCGGCGCCGTGCCGGTTCATATGGTGGCGGGTATCTGGGGCACGCTCTCGCTGGGGCTCTTCGCGACCGGCGCCTATGGGGCGCCGACTCCGACCGGCGCGGATACGAGTGCCGCGACCCTGGTCACCGGCCTGTTCTATGGCGGGGGGGGGCAGCAGTTGCTGGCTCAGTTCATCGGCAGCGCGTCGATCACGGTCGTGACCTTCGCGGTCGCGATGGCCTTGATGTACGCCGTCAAGGCGACGGGGACCCTGCGGGTCGCGGCCGCCGGCGAACGGGAAGGCCTGGATATTCATGAGCATGGGGCCTCGGCCTATCCGGAATATCTGCTCGCCAGTCCTGCGTATTCCCCGAAGCTGGAGCCGGGCCGGCCCGTCGTGGCCCCTAGCGGAGCGTCGCTCCCGGCCGTGGGGGAGTAACGGTCGCGCCGATCAGCGTAGTGGAACGCCGCGCCCGCGGCAGAAGGTGTGGGCGCCGGCCGACGGCCAGGGGGCACAGTCCGTGCCCCCTGGCCGTCGGCTTTCTACCCTCTTGACTCCGCACCGAAGTTCGTATATAATTAGCTAGATACACTAACTATCTGGGCGCCTGCCCCTAGCGAAGGTCCAACACATTGGATACCCCTGAGCATGTCACGGCCCACCGGCTCATGGAATCGTTCGCCCGTTTCCGGCGGTTGAGCAACTGGCATCAGCGGCCGGTGGCCGGCGTGACGCGTAGCGAAATCATGATCCTGCACTGCATCCGCGAGCTCGCCCTGCCGGATGACCTGGGCCCGAAGATCTCGGAGCTGAGCGGCCTGCTGAACGTCGCCGCGCCGACGATCACCCAGCAGATCAACGCGCTGGAGGCCGCGGGGCTGGTCGAGAAGAACAGCGACCCCACCGACCGGCGCGCCGTGCGCATCCGGTTGACCGCGCACGGCGCGACCACCTTGCAGGCCGGCCACGCGGCGATCCTGGCCTCGTTCGAGGGTCTGGTCGCCTACCTGGGCGAAGAGGAAAGCGATCACCTGGCCAACCTGCTGGGCAAAATGGCCCTCTATTTCTCGGAAATCCGGGGCGCCACTCCCGAGCCGGCTCATCAAGCGGAGAGGATAATCGATGCTTAAACTAGTGCACTTCTTGCGGCCCTTCACCACGCCGGTGGTAATCGTCCTGCTGCTGCTGCTGTTACAATCGCTGGCCGAGCTCTACCTGCCGACCCTGATGGCCGACATCGTGGATACCGGCGTCGTCAAGAACGACACCGCCTACATCTGGCGGGTCGGCGCGTTCATGCTGCTGGTGGCCGCCGGCAGCGGGATCACCGCCATCCTGGCCGCCTTCCTGTCCGCCCAGACGGCCACCGGCTTCGGGCGCAACCTGCGCAGCAAGGTCTTTGCCCAGGTGACGGGCTTCTCGCTGCACGAGTTCGACAAGCTGGGCACGGCCACGCTGATCACACGCACGACGAACGACATCAACCAGGTGCAGATGGTGCTGTTCCTGATCCTGCGCATGATGATCACCGCGCCGATCATGGCGGTCGGCGGCATCATTATGGCCGTCGCGCAGGACGCCACGCTGTCGCTGGTGATCGTGGTGGTCATCCCCATCCTGGCCGCGGCCATCACCTTTATCGCCGTGCAGGGTGTGCCGCTCTTCCGCATCATGCAGCTCAAGATCGACCGGCTGAACCTGGTGCTGCGCGAGGAGTTGACCGGCATCCGCGTGGTGCGCGCCTTCAACCGCACCGCCTACGAGCAAGCGCGCTTCGCCGCCGCCAACCACGATCTGGCCGATGTGGCCATCCGGGTCAACCGCATCATGGCTCTCATGATGCCGATCCTGCTGATCTTAATGAATCTGACGACCATTGCCGTGATCTGGTTCGGCGGCCTGCGTATTGACCACGGCGATATGCAGGTCGGCTCGCTGCTGGCCTTCATCCAGTATGTGATGCTGATTATGTTCTCCCTGCTGATGGTCTCCATGCTCTTCGTGATGGTGCCCCGCGCCCAGGCGTCGGCGGTGCGCATCAACGCAGTGCTGCGGATGGTGCCGGAGATCACCGACCCGGCGCAGCCCCAGCGCCCGCCGCAGAAACGCGGCCTGGTGGAGTTCCGCGATGTGACCTTCAGCTACCCCGGCGCCGAGCAGCCGGCCCTCGCCGATATTTCGTTCAGCGCCGCGCCCGGCGAGGTGGTCGCCATCATCGGCGGCACCGGGGCCGGCAAGTCCACGCTGATCAACCTGATCCCGCGCTTCTACGACGTGGACAGGGGCAGCGTGCTGGTGGACGGCGTGGATGTGCGCGCGATGACGCAGGAAGAACTGCGCTCGCGGATCGGCTTCGTGCCCCAGCAGGCCATCCTGTTCACCGGCACCATCGCCGACAATATCCGCTACGGCAACGAGGCGGCGTCCGACGACGAGGTGCGCCAGGCCGCCGAGACCGCCCAGGCGCTGGAGTTCATCAGCACCATGAAAGACGGCTTCGCCGCGGAGATCGCCCAGGGGGGCACCAACGTCTCCGGCGGGCAGAAGCAACGCCTGGCCATCGCGCGGGCCCTGGTGCGCCGCCCGGCGATCCACATCTTCGACGACAGCTTCTCGGCGCTCGACTTCAAGACCGACGCCCGCCTGCGCCGCGCGCTCAAGCGCGAGACCGTGGATGCCACGGTGATCATCGTGGCCCAGCGCGTCACCACAGTGCTCGACGCCGACCACATTATCGTGCTGGAGGACGGGCGCATCGCCGGCATGGGCCGGCACCGCGATCTGCTGAACACGTGCGAGGTCTACCGCGAGATCGTGGCCTCGCAGCTTTCCGAGGAGGAGCTAGCGGCATGAGCAGTACACCACAGGGAAACGGGGCCGGCCGCCCGTTGGGGGGGCCGCTGGCGGGGCCGGGCGGGCGCCCGCCGGGTGGCGCGCCGCCCGGCCGCCCGATGGGCATGGGCGGGCCGATGATGGGCATGGGCATGCCGGTCCAGAAGGCCAAAGACTTCCGCGGCACCCTGCGCCGGCTGGTCGGCTACCTGCGCCCGCACCAGGGGGCGTTGCTGGCCGTGCTGCTGATGGCGATCCTGAGCACGCTGTTCAGCGTCGTCGGCCCCAAGATCATGGGCCAGGCCACCACCAAGCTGTTCGAGGGCATGATCCAGAAGTTCATGCATGTGCCCGGCGCGAAGATCGACTTCGACTACATTGGGCAGATCCTGTTGTGGCTGGTCGGCCTCTACATCGTCAGCGCCATCTTCAACTACCTGCCGCAGTACGTCATGGCTGCGGTGGCCCAGCGCACCGTGTTCCGCCTGCGCGGCGACGTGGAAGCCAAGCTGGCCCGACTGCCGCTGAAATTCTTCGACGGGCGCACGCACGGCGAGATCCTGAGCCGCGTGACCAACGACATCGACAATATTGCCAACACGCTGCAGCAGAGCGCTACCCAGCTCATCAGCGCGGTGATTACCATCATCGGCGTGATCATCATGATGCTGACGATCAACCTCTGGCTGACGCTGCTCACCCTCATCGTCCTGCCGCTATCGGCGATGGTCGCCAGCCTGGTGGCCTCGCGCTCGCAGAAGTTCTTCGCCGCGCAGCAGAAGGAGCTCGGCCGGCTCAACGGCCATGTCGAGGAGATGTACACCGGGCACAAGATCGTCAAGGTCTTCGGGCGGGAGCACGACTCGCTCGCCGAGTTCAACGCGATCAACGAGCGGCTGTACGCCGCCGGCTGGAGGGCACAGTTCGTGTCGGGGATCATCATGCCGCTGCTGGGGTTCGTCAACAACATCGGCTACGTCGTGGTCTGCGTGGTCGGCAGCATCTTCGTGACCCAGCGGGCCATCACCATCGGCGATGTCCAGGCTTTCATCCAGTACTCGCGGCAGTTCTCGATGCCGATCACGCAGACGGCGGCCATCTTCAACCTGATCCAGCTGGCCGTGGCCTCGGCCGAGCGCGTCTTCGAGTTGCTGGACGAACCAGAAGAGGTCCCCGACCCGGCGCAGGCCCCGGCGATCACGGCGCCGCGGGGTGCGGTACGCTTCGAGCACGTCAAGTTCGGCTACAAGCCCGACGCGCCGCTGATGGAAGACATGAACATTGACGTGCAGCCGGGGCAGACCATCGCCATCGTCGGCCCCACCGGCGCGGGCAAAACCACGCTGGTCAACCTGCTGATGCGCTTCTACGAGATCGACGGCGGGCGGATCACCGTGGACGGTGTGGACATCCGCGACCTGCGGCGCGGCGACCTGCGCAGCCTGTTCGGCATGGTGCTCCAGGATACCTGGCTGTTCAACGGCACGATCCGCGACAACATCGCCTATGGGCGGCCCGGCGCCACCCTGGACGAGATCGTGCAGGCGGCCACGGCGGCGCACGCCGACCACTTCATCCGCACGCTGCCCGACGGCTACAGCACCGTGCTGAACGAAGAAGCCTCGAACATCTCGCAGGGGCAGAAGCAGCTGCTGGCGATTGCCCGCGCCGTGCTGGCCGACCCGCCGATGCTGATCCTGGACGAAGCCACGAGCAGCGTGGACACGCGCACCGAGGTGCTGATCCAGAAGGCCATGGGCGCGCTGATGGCGGGCCGCACCAGCTTCGTGATCGCCCACCGCCTCTCGACCATCCGCGACGCCGGGCTGATCCTGGTGATGAACAACGGCGGCGTGATCGAGAAAGGCACGCACGCCGCCCTGCTGGCCGCGGGCGGCTTCTACGCCGACCTGTATAACAGCCAATTCACCGGTGCCGCTCTGGACGCGCGCCCTGCGGAGCGCGTGCCCGCGGCGCTGAGCGCGGTCGCGTCGTAGGGTTCGGCGCGCGCCCGGCGGGCGGGCGCAGCGTGCGCTCCGGTTACTCAGGATGCGCAAGATCCTGACAAAAGGGACCGCGGAGGACATCCTCCGCGGTCCCGTATTGCTTTTAAGCCGGCGCGCTGGTGCGCCCCGCCCTTACGGGCCGGGGGTGGCCGTCGGGCCCCCGCAGGTCTGCTGGCTGCTGAGCGAGTTGTAGACGATCTTGGCGATCTGGCCGCGTGTCGCGTTGGTGTACTGGCGATAGTACGGCCGGTTCTGGCTGTCGCACGGTTCGCCCGGCCCGCCGCAATTGTAGCCCGAGATCACCCCGTGGCAGACCGCCGTCTCCACGAAGGTGTAGAAGGCCGTGCCGGGCAACACGTCCTCGAAGCTGCCCGTCGCCGGGTTGATCACTTCCCAGCCGGCGGCCACGACGTCGATCTTGGCCAACTGGCCGCGCGTCACGTTGTTGTAGGGCCGGAAGTAGGGCCGGTGGGCGCTGTCGCACGGCTCGTTCGGCCCGCCGCAGGTGTAGCCCGAGACGATCGTGTCGGCCGCGGCCGTCTCGACGACGGCGAAGAAGGGATTGCTCGGCGGCACGTCGGTAAAGGTGTAGGCGCCGGCGGCCGGCGTGACGATCGGTTTGTTATAGCCGAGCACGACGATCTTGACCATCTGGCTACGCGTCGTATTGTTATACGGGCGGAAGCTGAAGGTGCCGTCGCCGTTGCTGTAGCCACTGATGACGCCGTGGCAGGCCAGGTAGAGCACCGGCGTGTAGAAGTAGTCCGTCGTATGGACATCGGTAAAGCTCAACGTGCAAGGTGTCGCGCTCGGCCCGGGCGTGATCGTCGGCGCGGCCGTGCGCGTGGCGGTGGCCGCCACCGTGCTACTGGCCGCCACCGTGCTACTGGGGGCGACCGTGTTGGTGGCCGCGACGGTGCTGGTCGCCGTCGCGGTGTTGGTCGGCGGCTGGGTCGCGGTCGGGGTATTGCTGGGCACCACGGTGGGCGTGGGAGTGTTGCAGCTGACCGCTGGGCGGTAGATCTCCATGTCCTGGGCCGCCGCGCTCGGCTCATAGCCCCCCGCCAGCCAGACCCGGCTCCCATCCGTATCCGCCGGGAAGTTGCGCCGCGCGTTCGT
>DATGEF010000227.1:0-2675 GCA_035310405.1 Chloroflexia bacterium
ATCTCGCCGGTCATCGCGGTATCATGGCGCAACGGCTGGCGGGTCAACGCCGAGATCAGCGCGCTCGCCATCGTGATGCCCGCCGAGGGTCCGTCTTTCGGAATCGCGCCCTCGGGCAGATGGATGTGCAGGTCCGTTTTCTCCTGGAAGTCGGGATCAATCTTGAGCGCGGTGGCTCGCGAGCGGGCATAGCTGAGGGCGGCGCGCGCCGACTCTTGCATCACATCGCCCAGCCGGCCGGTGATCGTCAGATTGCCCCGGCCCGGCATGGTTGCCACTTCGACCGGCAGCAGCTCGCCGCCGTGCTCGGTCCAGGCCAGGCCCAGGGCCACGCCGATCTGGGCGTGCCCCCCGGTTTCGATCTCGCTATGCGGCCGGCCCGGGCCGAGAAACTCTTCCAGGTTATGCGGCGTGAGGCGGGCCCGCAGGGTGCGCCCCTGCACCACCTGTCGGGCGGCTTTGCGACAGATCGCGGCCAGTTTGCGCTCCAGCTCCCGCACCCCGGCCTCGCGGGTGTAGGTGCGGACGATGGTGCGCAATATCTTTTCGGGGATCTCGACCGTGCCGGCGGGCAGCCCATGGGCCTGTAGCTGGCGCGGCAGTAAATACCGCCGGGCAATCTGTATTTTTTCATCCTCGGTATAGCCGCCGAGCTCGATCACTTCCATCCGGTCGCGCAACGGGCGCGGGATCGCATAGAGATTATTGGCCGTCGTGATAAACAGGACCTCCGAGAGATCATACGGCACGTCGAGATAGTGATCGTTAAAATTCCAATTCTGCTCCGGATCGAGCACTTCCAGCAGGGCGGACGCCGGATCGCCCCGGTAGTCCGACGCCAGCTTGTCGATTTCGTCCAGCAGGATCAGCGGATTCTTGGTCCCCGCGGTTTTCATCGACTGAACGATCCGGCCCGGCATCGCGCCCACATAGGTCCGCCGGTGCCCGCGGATCTCGGCTTCGTCATGCACGCCCCCCAGGGCGATGCGCACGAAATGGCGCCCCATCGCATCCGCGATCGATTGGCCGAGGCTGGTCTTCCCCACCCCCGGGGGACCGACAAAACAGAGGATCGGCCCCTTGAGCATCCGGCGTTTGCGCTCCGGGGTGGGGGGATCGGCTCCGGGCCCATCGGCCGCCGCCTCGGCCGCCGGCTTGGCCAGGGCTTCCGTTTTCAAGGCGGCCTGCGTCAGCTGGCGCACCGCCAGGAACTCGAGAATCCGCTCCTTGATTTTATCCAGCCCGTAGTGATCCTCGTTGAGCACCCGCTCGGCGACCCCGATGTCGAGGATATCGGGGGTCCGTTCGTTCCAGGGCAGCGCCAGGATCCAGTCGAGGTAGTTGCGGATGACCGTGCCTTCCGGCGACATGGACGGCATCCGCTCCAGGCGGTTCAGTTCTTTGCGGAGCTTGGCGAGCACATCTTCCGGCAAGCCCTTGGCTTCCAACTTCTCGCGCAGCTCCGCCAGCTCATTGCCGCCTTCGCCGCCCAGCTCGTCATGGATCGCTTTGAGCTGCTCCCGGAGATAGAACTCGCGCTGATTTTTATCGATCTGCGAGCGCACCTTGTTCCGGATCCGCTGATCGAGCTCCAGGACTTCCAGCTCATTACCCAGGACGCCGCCGACGCGCTCCAGCCGCTCTGCCTGATCCAACTGTTCCAGCACGGCCTGCCGTTCATGGGCGTCGGGCACCACGTGCGCCGCGATCAGGTCCGCCAGGTACCCCGGATGGCGCACCGCCCGGACCGTCTCCACCGCGTCGGCCGGCACTTTGTTATTGAGTTGGGCGTAGCGACTGAAGAACTCCACCAGGTGGCGCATCAGGGCGTCGACGACCGGGCCCGTGCCCAACTTCTCCGCCACTTCGCTGACCTGCACCGTAAAGAACGGGTCGGTCTGGAGGTAGCGGTCGACCCGCACGCGGCGTAGCCCCTCGACATTGACTTGCAGGTTGCCATCATTCTGGCGCTGCACCTGGTTCACTTCGACCAGCGTGCCGGTATCATTGATTTCCTCGGCCGCCGGGTCGTCGGCCTGCCCGGCGCGCTGGGTGGCGACCACCAAGCGCCGGTCGCGGCTGAGGGCTTCTTCCAGCGCCCGGATCGACCGGGTGCGGCCCACGGTCAGGGTGACCAACGTGCGCGGGAAAACGACGACATTTTTCAGTGGCAGTAGCGGAAACTCCATCTTACCGCGCGGTATTTCGCTGCTCATCAGCCTGTCCTTCAAGCTACCGTTATCATCTCTGCCGGCTCCTGGTGTGCGCTGGGTACCCGTTTCGGCGTTCCGCGCCGGGGGATGTCGCTCGGGCAGAGTACTGCTATCCAATAGCCCTGTCATTATACCACAAACCACGGAACGGCATCAGCGGCGGGGCGGGAATCCCCTGGTACCACTATAATAAACGCGATTCCCGGGCATCCGGTTGTACCCGGGCACCCGGCCTCAGCAGAGGATGGTGCCGGCGATGACCGGTTGCTCCCCCGCCGGCGTGCCGACGATCAGGGTGCCGTCCCGCGCGACCCGCAAGGCCTCGCCTTCGACCAGGGTGCCCGCCCCGAGATCGATGCGCACCCGCGTGCCCAACGTGAGGAGGGCCGTCCGCCACTCCTCCCAGATGGCATCGTAGCCCCCGCCCTGCCAGCAGAGGTAGCGGGCTTCGGCCTCCGCCAG
>DATGEF010000228.1:0-10564 GCA_035310405.1 Chloroflexia bacterium
CCCCTCCCCGGCGCGGGGAGGGGAACGGGCGGGAGCCCGGCCGCGGCCGCCTCGCCACCCGTCCCGCCGTCTTTTCCGCGCCCCGCGCCGGAGAGGGAAACGGGCGGGAGCCCGGCCGCGGCCGCCTCGCCGCCCGTCCCACCGCCCGTCCCGCCGTCTTTTCCCCTCCCCGCGCCGGGGAGGGGCGAGGGGAGAGGTGCGTTCCCGCGCCGCCCTCTCGCCGGCCGCCGCCGGTACAAAAAGCTGCCGAGCACCCCAGCGGCTGGGGGCGCCGGGTCGGGCATGTCGATCATAGGCGGAGCGGCGGGGATCAGCGGAACATGTTCATCATGCTGCGGATGTGGCGGGGCGGTTTGCCTTTGCCGTCCCAGCCGCCCATCTGCTTCATCATCTTCTGCATCTGCTTGAACTGGTTGAGCAGCATATTGACCTCCTGGGTGGTCACGCCACTGCCCTTGGCGATGCGGCGCCGGCGGCTGCTGTCGATGATCTCGGGACGGTGGCGTTCTTTGGGCGTCATCGAGCGGATGATGGCCTCGATATGCTTGAGATCGTCTTCTTCGACCTTGACGTCGTGCTGGCGCATGGCCTGGCCCATGCCGGGGATCATCTCCATGATCTGCTGGAGGGGGCCGAGCTTTTTGACCATCTGGAGCTGGCTCAAGAAATCTTCCAGGTCAAACGTCGCGGTGCGGATCTTCTTCTCCATCGCCTTGGCCTGGTCGACGTCATATTCTTCCTGCGCGCGCTCGATCAGGGTCATGACATCGCCCATGCCCAGGATCCGCGAGGCCAGGCGGTCGGGATAGAAGGGCTCCAGGGCATCCGGCTTTTCGCCCGTGCCCATCAGCTTGATCGGCACGCCGGTCACCGTGCGCACGGAGAGGGCGGCCCCGCCGCGGGCGTCGCCGTCGACCTTGGTCAGGATCACACCGGTGATGCCGACCTGGGTGTTGAAGGTCTCGGCCACGCGCACAGCGTCCTGGCCGGTCATGGCGTCGACGACGAGCAGAACCTCGGTCGGGTTGACCTGGGCCTTGATCTGCACCAACTCGTCCATCATCGTCTCGTCGATATGCAAGCGGCCGGCGGTGTCGAGGATGACGGTCTGGCTGCGCAGCTCGGCGGCCCGGGCCAGCGCGTTCTGGCAAATGGTGACCGGGCTGCTCTTGGTGCCCTCGCTGTAGACCGGGATGTTGAGCTGTTTGCCGAGGGTTTCCAGCTGGTGAATGGCCGCCGGGCGATAGATATCGGCGGCGACCAGCAAGGGGCTCTGCCCGGTTCGCTTCAGCTGCAGCCCCAGCTTGGCGACCATCGTCGTTTTGCCGGCGCCCTGCAGGCCGACGAGCATATAAATCGTCGGCGCCTTCGGGGCGCGGAGCAGCGGCGCCGCCTCGCCGAGCAGGGTGATCAGCTCGTCGTGGACGATCTTGACCACCATCTGGGCCGGGGTCAGGCTGCGCATGACGTCCTGGCCGATGGCCGTCTCGCGCACCCGGGCGATAAAGTCTTTGACGACCTTAAAGTTGACGTCGGACTCGAGCAGGGCGCGCCGGACCTCTTTCATGGCCTCGTCGACGTCGGTTTCTTCGAGGCGGCCTTTGGCGCTCAGGCGCTGGAACGCCGCCTGCAAGCGGTCCGAGAGGGTTTCAAACATAGCGCGTACCTCGGGTGCAAACTGACGGCTGATCGCTCGTCACGTAAATAAGGCTTCGACAAATAGGGTCGCGTCGAACTCGGCCAGGTCGTCGAGTTTTTCGCCGGTGCCGATAAAGCGGATGGGCAGGCCGAGCTCCCGCGCGATGGCGAAGGCGATACCGCCCTTGGCCGTGCCGTCAAGTTTGGTGAGCACCACCCCGCTGACGTCCACGGCCTGCGTGAAGATCTTGGCCTGCTGGAGCCCATTCTGGCCGGTCGTCGCGTCGATGACCAGGAGCACATCATGGGGTGCGCCGGCCAGCTGCTTCTCACAGATGCGACGCAGCTTTTTCAGCTCTTCCATCAGGTTCGTCTTGGTGTGCAGGCGGCCGGCCGTGTCGATGATCAAGATATCGGTGCCGCGCTGCAGGGCCACGCTCATGGCGTCGAAGACCACGGCGCCGGGGTCGGCGTTGGGCGGGTGGCGCACGAGCGGGGCGCCGACGCGCTCCGCCCAGATCGCCAGCTGGTCGATCGCGGCGGCGCGGAAAGTATCGGCGGCGCCGAGCACCACCTCGTTGCCGAGGCGCTGGAAGTAGCGCGCCAGCTTGGCGATGCTCGTCGTCTTGCCGACCCCGTTGACGCCGACGATCAACATGACATAGGGCCGGGGCATGATCTGGCCGGTGGCCCAGGGCGGGCGATGCGTGTTCAGCGGTGCCTGGAGCACCTGAACCAGCAAGCCCTTCAGCACGCTATACGCCGTCGCTGCGCGCTTGATGCGCTCGCGGGTCACCCGGCGCTCCAGTTCGTCGAGCACAAAATTGGTGGTAACCACGCCACAATCGCCGAGCACCAGCAGGTCCTGCAGGTCGTCCCAGAGGCGGGGGGTGATCTCGTCGGCGGCGAAGAGCTCGCCGATCTGGCTGAAAATGCCACGCCGCGTCGGCTGGAGGCTCAGCTCGACTTTCTGCTTTTGTTCTTGCTCGACCTGCGCGATGTCGGGCGCCGCCGCCGGCGCGGTCTCCGGCCCGGCCGCCGGGGGCGCGCCGGGGGCCGAGGGCTCCGGTTTTGGGCGGCGGAAAAATCTAAACACAGATTCGCTTGCTCCTGATCAGGCGTCCGGGGACGCCAAAAGTTGGGGCCACGGGGGCCTTCCTTTGGATTATACTATATCTACGCAGTCCCACCAAATCTGGTGTCCGAAGACTGGCCAGACCGTGAGTAGAGTCAACGCCCCCCGGTGGGGCCACTAGCACAAAGGAGCCCATGCCATGAAAATCCGCGTGAGCGTGCTCGGCGGACTGTTGCTGTTCGTCGGCCTATTGGGGAGCACCCCCTGGCGCGCCACGGCCCAGGCCGGCGGCGCCCCGGCCGGCACCCCGACCCTGGTCCAGGACTTCCAGGATGTGCCGACCAGTTCGCCGTTCTATACCTATGTCCACAACCTGTTCGTCGACGGCGTGGTCGGCGGCTACAGTTGCGGCGGGCCGAACGAGCCCTGCGTACCGCCGGCCAACCTGCCCTACTTCCGCCCCGGCGCCAACGTGACGCGCGGCCAGAACGCCAAGTTCACCGACAACGGCCGGCGCGTGCTCAGCGGCGCGCACACGGGCACCAGCCCGGACTTCGGCCTGTTCAGTGCCCTCAACACCGACGAAAGCAGCAGCTTCAACGCGGGCCTCTATGGCCAGGGGGCCACCGGCGTCTGGGGCGCCTCGCAGACCACCGGCACCGCCGACGGCTATGGCGGCTACTTCAGCAACAGCGGCGGGGGCACGGGGCGGCAACTCGGCGTCTTCGCCGGCGCGAGTAGCGGCTGGGGAGTCCTGGGCGAGTCCTCCGGGGCCACCAGTAGCCAGGGTAGCGCGGGCGTGGTCGGGCAGAGTACCGGCGCCGACGGGGTGGGCGGGGTCTTCACCGCCACCAATGGCGTGCGCAGCGCGGGGCTGGTCGCGAGCGGGGGGGGGGAGGGCGTGTTTGGCACGGGGGCCACGGGCGTCGCGGGCGTCTCGGTGAGCACCGGCGCGGCCGCTGGCTACGGCGGCTACTTCTTCAACGGCGGTGGGGGCACGGGGTCGCAGTTCGGCGTCTACGCCACCAGCAACGGCGGCTGGGGGGTGCAGGGCGTGTCCAACGGGGCCACCAGTAGCCAGGGCAGCGCGGGCGTGGTCGGGCAGAGTTTCGGCCCCGGCGGGGCGGGCGGGGTCTTCACCGCCACCCAGGACGTCCGCAGCGCGGGGCTGGTCGCGGCCGGACAGACTGGGGCCGTGATCGCTGGTCGCGGCGTGGCGGTCGCTGCGACCGGCGATGCGTTGGATATCGGGGGGCTGGGGTATGCCATCTACTCGACCCAGCCCAGCGGTGACATCTACTACACCCTCTACGGGCTCGCCCACATCCACGGCAGCAACGTTGCCAGCGCGGACTATGAGAGCGAAGTGGTCTACGACGGGGCCACCCCGCTGGCCCTCGGCAGTGTCGTCGCGCTCGACCCGGCCAACGCTATGGGCGGCGCGCTCGGCGTCCTGCCGGCCGAGGCCGCCCAGCCCGACGCGGCCATTGGCGTCGTCAGCTATCGCCTGACCACGGTGCCGGTGAATGGTGTCGCCAAGCCCATGATCGATGCCCAGGCCACGGCGGTGCAGCCGGGGGACCGCGCCTACATCACGATCCTGGGGCGGGTGGCGATGGTGCTGCCGGCGGGGGCCCGGGTGGGGGCGCGGCTGGCCGTCGGCGCGGCCGGCGCGGCGGTGTTGGCCGCGTCGGGCGACCCGAGCTTTGGCCGAGTCGCCAGCCGGCCCGACGCGACCGGCCGGGGCTATGTGCTAGTCAACTTCAAATAGGAACAACGGATTTTGGATTTTGGATTTTGGATTGGGGACGGGGACGGGGGCAGCGGCGCTGCGGGCCGCGTCCCCCGTCCCCGCGTCCCCGCGTCTGACCCCTAACCCCTAACCCCCAACCCCTCGTCAAAGGCCGGGGCCGCTGGGAGACACCGTGTGGCGACCAGCACCCGCCGCCCCTTAGGGCCGCCCGCGCAGGTGGGCTTCGCCCGTGGTTGCCGCGGCTTCAGCCGCCGGGCCGCTGCCCCCGGACGGCGCCGCGCGCTGAGGTTGATGCGTATAGGACGGGGATCGGGGACCCATGGCCGGCCAACTCAAAAATGTGCCTGCGGCACCGCTGCGCGATCAAAAATGTGCCTGCGGCACCGCTGCGCGATCAAAACTCGTCCCGACCCCTGACCCCCGACCCCTAACCCCTGGCCGTGGGCGCCTACACGCCGGCGTCGCCGGTGTACTCCTGGGGGGGGACCTCTTCTTCCGCGAAGTCGCCCCACATGTTGCGCAGCTCGCCGAGAAACTCCTGCAGATTATTCCAGATCTCCTTTTGCTTCTCGGCGTCGGGCACAAAGACCATCAGCAGCATGCCGCTGAGCATGCTCAGCCAGAAGAGGATGCGGCTCGTTTCGCCCGTCACATACTTGGTGGTGTCGACCGTGGCGCCGACGGCATCGCCCGCCTTGCGGCCGACGCTGCTCAGCGCGCCGCCGACCCCGGACGAGCCGGAGCGCAGGGCGTCGCCGGCCTTGCCGCGCCCGGCATCGACCGCATCGCCGATCTTGGGGCGGGCGCGAGACATGGCCCCGCCCAGGGTATCGACGGCGGTGCTCAGCAGATCGGCGATGGCCGGCGCGGCCTGGCCGACGACAGCGTCGCGGACCTGGCCGGGCGCCGCGCTCGCGGCATCCAGGACACGCGGCCCGACGTCATCCTTCATGCGGTCGCGCACTTCGCCCGCCCGGTGGCGGAGCCAGGGCAAGGTGTCGTCGCGCATGGTCGAGGCGACCCGCTCGCCGCCCTTCTTGGCCCCGGGCAGCACATCGCGCATCACGCGGTCGACGACTTCGAGGGCGACGACGCGCAGCACATCGGCGAACTGGTCGCGGATGCCCTTGGCGCCCTCGGCGGTCTTGCCCGCGCCCTTCTTGATCTGCGGCCCATAGTCGTCGGCGAGCTGCCCGCCGCGCTTGCGCGCCTCCTGGGCGACCGCGCTCAACGCCTCCCCCGCCTGGCGGGCCCGCTTGCGGGCTTCCGGCAGGACCTCATCCTGGAGGGTGTCCTGGACGCTGGGCAGGACATCCTTCTGCACCCGCTGGGTGGCGTCCCCCACCTGGCTGCGCACGGTGTCGAGCAGATCGGCCAGGCCGCTCAGGTCGACGTTGCGGGTCGAGCGGCGCACCTGCTTGTTGAGGCGCCGCACCTCTTTGCTGGCCTCCTGCAGGGCCTCGTCCCAGCCGACGTCTTTGGCCCGCTTGGTCACACCATCCCAGAGATCGGAGAGCTGGCTGCCGACGTCCGCCGGCAGCGCCCCGAGGTCGAGATCACGCAAGGCCTTGCGCGCCTCTTTCTGAGCGCGTTTCGCGCCGCGCCGGCCTTCGTGCTCGATCGTGGCCATCCGGCGGCCGGCGTCCTGCACCACCTGCTCCAGGTCCACCCCGCGGACGGCCTGCCCGGCGCTGCGCACGAGGTCGCGGCCGCTGTGGCGGGCCGCGCGGGCCAGGTCCGGCAGATTGGCATCGCGGATGCGGGCGTTGGCAGCATCCCGGGCCTCTTGCAGCAGGGCACCCAGGTCGACCTGGGCGGCTGCTTTGCGCAGGTCGCGGGCGCTATGGCGCACCTCACTGGTCAGGCGCTCGACCGGCGTCTTCTGCCGGCGGCCCATGAGGATGATCGCGCCGCCGACCAGGGCCGCCACGCCCCCGGCGATCCCGAGAATGCGCAGCAAATCGCCGTTCTCGTCGTCGAAATCTTCGTCGTCCAGCTCGAAATCGAGATCTTCCCCCAGATCGCCCTCGGGGGCTGTGTATTGGTCGCTCGCGCTCGGATCCATCTTCCTACCTCCTCGTGGCCCCCCGGGAGATCGGCGCAACCCGCCCGCTTCCTGAGGGATGTTAGCTACCACAGCAGCAAGTTCTATGCCGTGCGCCGGACGCGGGGGCGGGGGGCGGGAGGCGGGGATCAGGTCCCGCTTCATAAGCGCTCGGGCTGCGCGGTGTAGAGTTCCAGGTAGCCACAATTTGTGCAGGCCCAAGCCGTCAGAGGTGACTTGCTATACCCCCGTAGCAGGTTACCCTCCTCATGTGTCTGCACAAAGGTTGGGCCCCATGAGCCACCAACCGGGCCTTTTTCAGCGGCCCGCCACATTTGGCGCAGACCGAGTCCGCCGTCGGCTTCTGGAGCTGCCGGGTGTGTGGATCAGGGGGCGCCGCCGGCGCGGACGGGTCCAGGTGGCGGGTCGGATAATCCATAGCGCAACCTCCTTGGGGAGGCGAAACGGGCGATAGGATATTATGTAGCGAGCTAACAGGCCGGGCAAAAAGAACCCGACACACTTACGACTGCGCGGCAGTCAGTGACCCGTTCACGATAGCCTCGATAATCTGCCGTAATTCTGCCGCAACCTTCTCAGGAGTGGCCGATAACTCGCGAATGAGATTGTTTTGTAACACGATGTACCCGTTTTTCCCAAGACTCTCGGATTGGGCGTACTCTTGTAGTAACCGCCTCGCAGGAAAGAGCGATCTCCAGCCATCGCTATTCCCCATGACAGCCTGTCGAACCTCGTCTTGGCAAGCGGATAGCAAGGCTTGCAAGGCAGCAGAATCAGTCTGTGCGAACAAACGCTCATTGGTTTCTCCCACCTTTTTCGCTAAATGCTGTGTCAGGTCTGTGAGGCGAGAGTCAACCCACGTTCCGGCACTATCTAACACCGGTTGATCTTCCAAGAACTTCCCCAAAGAAAAATCTTCGGGCTGGTAGATCAGGTTGAGTCGGTAGGCGATCATGTCACGCAAGACCTCCCCGGTCAATCTCACAGCCAGCCGCTTTAGTTTTCTAGCCACTTCGGCACTTGTGGTCAGTCTTTCAAAAATGTCGGTCTGCACCCGTGCGATCAGATCATCATCGAGTAGGTAGTTTTCGATGTGATGCCGCTCAAGGATATGCATTCGCCCCGCGAATGGGGCAATTTGCTGCTGGATTGCGTCGGCAGTAAGGTAGTCTCGATCCCGGATCAAATGGAATTCAGTCCACCCTAAGTTGCTAGACAGAATGTTGAGTATGGCCGCGTTAATGCGCGGGAGATTTTCAAAGGAGCCGCACGGCACAAATTTGAGCTTACTCTTGTATTCGGGAAACAGTCGGGAGAACATTTTGCGATCTACACTGGAGTCCGTCCCTTCTAAGAAAACGATGTTCTTGGCAATCCCAATGTATCCAGAGTAACCAAAAAGCTCCTTCAGCAATCTAGCAGCGGCGGCTTCGTCCGTGCCCCGCGTCGCAATGGGCTTGTGGGTTTCTGAGTCCCGAGCAAGATAAATGGTGTGGTCTATTCCGGCTTCATCTATAATCTCGGGATTGTGTGTTGCCAGCCAGATTTGGTTGCCCAGTTTAATACTCTGCATCGTGCTCACAAGCAGTCGTGCAAGCTCTGGGTGTAAATGTAATTCTGGCTCATCAATCATGATGATCGCATTTGTCACGTTCTGTCGAAGAAAAAAAGACGAGATAAAGAATACTTCTTTCTCACCAGACGAGAGATCGCTGAATGGAATCTGCACTCCTGATGGGGTTTTAACAAATAAGTTACTTGGTATTCGTTCGTCGGACTCGACAAAGCGGTAGCCAGGAAAGAGTTTCTGTAACAAGTCATCATAGGGTCTTAGCGGATCAGGTGGTGAGTTCCCGGCGGTGTTGCCCGTGAGCATACGCTTGTAATGGTTACCAAGATCAAAAGTATATTGATAGCCTTGCTGTACAAGATAGTCAAAGATATCCCGGTACTGAGCCTCGGAAGTCACAAACGCCAAACTAGCGATATAGGAGGGCTGGATCTTTTGTTCATAATCAAACAGTTGATTCTGCGCAAACCTAATTGCGGGGTAATCACGGTCAGGTTTGAGAAAGAATCCAAGCGGACGATTGGCAGCAGTGCCAACTACACTCGTTACGGTCTGGTGTATCCTGATATAGAGGTTGGGATTCTTCTCAAACTCGCCTTCATAATAATTAAAAGCGCGATAATAAGTGCTGTTCTGCTCGATAAATTTGTGTAAATCTATATCTTGCGGTTGGAAGTGCGCTAAATATTGACGGAGCAGATTGATTTCATCCTGACTGAGACCAATAGCGACTTCAAACGAGCTTTCAGGAAACGTGCGCCGCAGTGCCCAGCTCAAATTGAAAGAGTTAGACACAGCATAACCAAGAAGCTCCAATACCGAGCTCTTCCCTCCACCGTTGGGGCCTGCTAAGACAATCAAATCAGATGACGCGGGCGGCTCTGCGAATGGTCCCAAATGCACATTCTCCAGATGCCGGAAGCTGTTAATGTGGATCTCCTGGATATACACGGTGCTCTTTGTCCCTCCTTAGTAACCGCTGTGATGAACGCTTTACTGACCGCTACTCAGAAACTCGCCAATCAGTTTCCCGGCCAGCGCTCTGGGAGTTATCAGAATCCCAAGCAGCAATCAGTAATTCGCAAAATAACAGCGGGAATTATTGTGGAGAGTGTAAACCCGTTCACGGGTGAACCCGTACAGACGAAAGTTAGAAGTGACACTCAGTGCCGGCCCCCAAACCCTGCTGCCCGCCACATGTTGATCCCGATAATCACGATCATGAATACCAACATCCCGCCCTCCATCCACAGTGGGAAACCTTCTCTAACCATTACACCCAGGATGAAGACGGTTGCGACCACGCTACCGACCACCCGCAGCAGGGGCCCAATCGTCATGCCGTGCCTCCTTTCAGAACCCCCGACCCTACGCCGCCAGCGGCACCTCTTCCAGGCGCAGGCTGAGCACCCGCGAGGCGGTGTCCGTGCCGAGCGAGACCCCGTAGATCGCGGTGGCCGCTTCGATCGTGGCCCGGTTGTGGGTGATCAGGATGAACTGACTGTGGGCGCTCAGGCCGCGCAGCTCGGTGCGGAAGCGGCCGATGTTGGCCTCGTCCAGGGCCGCGTCGACCTCGTCCATGATGCAGAAGGGCGTGGGCCGGACCTTGAGGATGGCGAAGAGCAGGGCGACCGAGGTCAGGGCGCGCTCGCCGCCGGACAGGGCGCTGAGGGGCTGGATACGCTTGCCGGGCGGCTGGGCCAGCACCTCGATCCCGGTCACGGTCACGTCCTGCGGGTCGGTCAGCTCCAGGCGGGCCGATCCGCCGCCGAAGAGACGGGGGAAGGTCTCCTGGAAGGCCACGGCCACCGCCTGGAAGGTGGCGGCCAGGCGCTCGCGCATCAGGCGATCGAGCTCGGCCGCGACCTGGCGCAGACTCTCGGCCGCGCCGCGCAGGTCGGCCAGCTGGCTGCTCAGGAAACTGTGGCGCGCCTGGGCGGCGGCATATTCGTCGATCGCCAGCGGGTTGATCGGCCCCATGCGCCGCAGGCGCCCGCGGAGCTGGCTGATCCGCCCGTCTAGAGGCTCGCTTTCGCGATTTTGGATTTTGGATTTTGGATTTTGGATTGCGGGTTGCTCTAGATCAGGATTTTGGATTTTGGATTTTGGATTTTGGATTGCGGGTTGCTCGGGATCGGGCGCGGGCGCGGCGGCCCAGCGGGCGGTCCAGGTGGTCCAGGCGGCGGGAGCGGCCGGCGGGGGGGCAACCTCGCCCAGGATCTCGGACAGGAGCTCGGCGCCGCTGGTGAGGTTGAGATCCTCTTCGATGCGGGTGCGCAGCTGGGCGGTCAGACCCTGCTGGCGCTCGTGTTCGACCTGGCTGTGGCCATGGGCCGACTCGGCGGCCAACACCGCGGCCTGGGCGGCGCGCCCCGCCTGCTCGACGGTGGCCTGCCGATCGCGGACGGCGGCGAGGGCTTCCTGGGCGACGGCCACCCGGCCCCGCAGCTCGTCGCCGGCCCG
>DATGEF010000229.1:0-4976 GCA_035310405.1 Chloroflexia bacterium
TTAGTGTATAAACCTGCCTATTTATCCACATATAGACCACATCCGGGCATCGGCTGGGGAAAACTCTCGAAAAGTTACCCACATTGCCTGTGCATAACCGGGGGAGAAAGGGGACGACTATACACATAGCTCGCCGGCAGTAGGCCTTACCGGTCGGTAAATAATGGTCCGCGCCGTTGCTAATTTGTGTAAAACTGCTCGAAAAGGCTGAGTTGGCGGGGATCGTCGAGGGTAATAAAATCCGAGGCCCGCACACCCAACAGCCGCAGGCGGTCGGGTCCGCGCCCCCCGGCGGCCGGCCGTTCGGCCAGCCAGCGCCGGAACTCGGCGACGGCCGCCCGGGCGAAGATCCGGGGCTGGGCGCTAGGAGCCAGGAGCGTCCGCTGGCGAGTCTGGGTCCGGAAATCGGCGGTCTTGATTTTGACGGCCACACAGCGGGCCAGCAAGCCTTCGGCCTGCACAGCTGCGGCCACTTCTTCGGCCAACCCGCCGAGCACAGTGCTGATCTCCGCATAGTGATTTGCCGCCAGCAGGTCTTCAAAGGTCGTTTCACTGCTGATCGATTTGTTGTCGCGATTCGCGACCACCGGGCGCGGATCATGGCCGCGGGCCAGGTCCCGCACCTCGTCGCCCCAGCGGCCGAAAAGGGTATGCGCCTGCTCGTCGCTCAGCAGTGCTAGCTGGCCGATCGTGGTAATGCCGATCGCTAGCAGCTGGGCCTCCCGCTTCGGCCCAATGCCCCAGAGCGCACTCACCGGTCGCTGGGCCAGGAACTCGGCCTCGCGTCCTTCCGGTACGACCAGCAGCCCATCGGGTTTGGAGAGGTCACTGGCGATCTTCGCCAGCATTTTGCCGCGGGCCACGCCGAGGCTGGCCGTCAACTCAACCGCAGCGCGGATCTCCGCCTTCAGCCGGGCCGCGACGACCATGGCTTCGTCGATCGTCGGCGCGATTGCCGTAACGTCGAGAAAGGCCTCGTCGAGCGCGATCGGCTCAATCCGTGGGGTAAAGCGGCGAAAGACCGTGTGGACGGCCCCGGATACTTCCCGATAGCGCGCATGGTTACCCGGGACGACCACGAGCTCCCGGCAGAGCTCATGCGCCCGCCAGAGGGGCATGGCCGACCGCACCCCGAACCGGCGGGCCTCGTAGGAGGCCGCCGCGACCACCCCCCGCCGGGATTGCCACCCGTTGGCGACGACCAGGGGTACCCCCCGCAGCTCTGGATGATCCCGTTGCTCCACCGATGCGTAAAAGGCATCCATATCGGCATGGATGATGCTGAATCCGGCGGCGATCGGTTCCTGCGGATGCCTGCTGTCGACCATCATACCCTGCCTAATCCCGGCTGAATCCCCGGCTTACCCCTGTTGAATCCCTATCTTAGCCCAGGTTTATCCCCAAAATTTCCCAATCCTGTGGAAAAGTTGTGGATAAGGGCGAATTTGTGCCTAAGGTAGGGCTTACCGCGGGCGCCAGCGTAGCCCACGGAGCACTCCACGCGTGCCATGATGATAGAGCCACCATTCCAGCAGCAGGATGAGCATTGCTAAGGCCAGCAGTAAGGGGCCGATCTCGAGTGGGCCGGTGGCCTCTTTACCCCCACTGACCGAGTGGCCCTGCAAATCGATCGCTGGGCGGGGGGCGATATCGGACTCCGTGCGATCCAGTAAGTTCACCGCAAACCATTCGATAGTGCCCACCGGTTTCCCGCGGGCGCTTTGTGCAATGCGATAGAGCCCCAACTGGGCCGTATTGCCGAACGACAGGCCCGGGCTCACCGGCAGCGTAACCTCCTGGGCCGGGATGTCGGCGCTGCCCGGGATCGCGATGGTTACTTTATCCGCTTCCGGAACCGGGTGGATCGCCAGGGCGGTATCCGGCAGCAGCCGGGGCGGTAAGTCGAGAGCGCTCCCGGGTGCCAGCCAGCCGACAAGATTGGCCATCAAGATCGGGAAGGCGACCTGGAGCGCCAGGTCGGAGCGATGTAAATCGAAGGCGATCACGGCGACCCGGCGCCCCCCGGTCTCGCCCGCCAGCAATAACGGATCGCCCCCGGCCGTGCGCACCAGAGTCCGGGCCCAGGCCGGCGTTTGCACCCGGCTGGCTGCTGCCAGATGGACATCATTTAAGTTGACATAACGCAAAAGAAGATCGCTGCTGTCGGCCGGCCCGATCGCCGGATACGCAATTGTCCCGGAGATTGGGACAAGGGGAGAATTCGGTGGATTGATCAGTAGCAGATTGCCCGGCGGCAGGGTGGCCGGCAGATAGCCGTCAAAGATCGTCAGGTCGTAACCGGGGCCGGGCTTGTAGCTGGCCGGTTGCGCCCGGGCCAGGTGGACCTGGGGCAACAGGTTCAGCGCCTTCTCGGCAAAGCTGTTCCCCTGGCTGACGAGCAGGGTAGTGGCCCCGGCCCCCGTCGCCCGTACCGCCCAGGCGGTGTTGTCGAGCGGCAGGATATCGCTCGTCTTCAGGGTCACGGTAACCAGGTGGGTGTCGATCGGCAAATCCAGCAGCGTCAGCTGTGGCTCCTCGCCAGGGGCCATCGTGACCTGGCGCGAATCCCAGAGCCGGCCGTCGATCTCCACGTTCAGCAGCCCGGCCGCGGCCTGTTGACCCAGGTTGGCCAGGTTCACGAATAGCTGTGGTCCCTGGGGTGCATCGCGCAGGGCCAGCGCGGTGATCGCGGTGTTGTCGCCACTGTGGCCCACCGGGATATAATGCACGTTCGCCGCCACCTCGGGCAGCTTTTCCTCGCCAATCGCCCCATCGCTAATCACGATCAAAGTCGTATCCGGCGAAGTGGCGGCCGCCGCGGCCAGGGTAATCGCGGCGGCCATATTGCCGGTGCCATTGCTGGGTCGCATACTTGCGATGGCCGCGTGCAGCGCTGCTTTATCCTGGCCCCCGCTCAGGATCGTGGCCGGTACCGGCCCGGCCAGGATCAGGCTCACCCGCGCCCCCGCGGCCAGGTTATCGACCAGGTTGTGGGCTTCGTTACGCGCCCGCTCGAAGCGGGTCGTGCCGCCGCCCCCGTCCGCCCCATCCTGGGCCTGCATGCTGGCCGAGCCGTCGACGACGAGGACGATGTTGCCGCTGGCCTGGCCGGCCCCCTCCAGAAAAGGGCGGGCCAGGGCCAACGCCAGCATGCCCAACACTAGCAGCTGCAGATAGAGGAGCAGGTTGCGCCGGAGCTTTTGCCAGGGCGCATTGGCCTGGCGATCTTGGAGCACCTGCCGCCAGAGCATGCTGCTGGACACCGTGATTTCTTGCCGCCGCAGCCGGAGCATGTAAAAGAGGATGATCGGGATGGCCAGCAGCGCCAGCACCAGTCCCGCCGGCTCAAGCACTCCCACGCTACGAAATCACCCCGCGGCGCCGTAAGTAATGCAAGACCAGCTCGTCGAACGGATTATCGGTCGTAATCTGCATATAGTTGATCCCCCGCCGGCGGCAAAAACCCTCCAGTGCGCCCTGCCAGGCCGCGAACTTCTCGGCATAGAGGTCGAGCAGCCCACTATCGATCGAGACCTCCTGGGTCTGGCCGGTCTCGCTATCGCGCAGGCGCAGGTCGCCCAACAGCGCGACTTCCGGATGCACCTCGGCAGGCGCCAGGATGTGCAAGACATGGAGCTCGTGTCCCGCGGCCTGGAGGGCCGCCAGGCCGTCTGTGCCGCCCTGGGCGGTGAAGAAGTCGCTGAGGATAAAGCAGACGCCCGGGTAGCGTGCGTGCGCCGCGTAGGCCCGCAACGAAGCGTCAAGATCCGTCTCCCCGCCCGCCTGCAGCGCCGCGATAAAGCGCAGCAGGTTGACGGCGTGCCCCCGGCCGCGCACCGGGGCAAACCGGCTGATGCCGCCGCGGTGGAAGGCCGCGACGGTCAGGCGGTCGAATCCGGAGAGCCCAATATAGCCGAGGGCGGCCGCAGTGCGCTTGGCATAGACCAGCTTATTCTGGTCGGCGCTGCCGCCACTGCCCCCTCCCGGCACGGCGGGGGCCCCCAGACCGAAAACCGGCTCTTTATCGCCCCAGTCCATCGACTTGCTCGCGTCCAACAGCACATGGACCGTGATGTCTTCTTCTTCCTGGAACAGCTTGAGAAAGAGCCGTTCCAGCCGGGCATAGGCATTCCAGTCCACCCGGCGCAAATCATCACCGGGCGTATAGTTTCGGTAATCGGCGAACTCGACGGAGTTGCCGCGCCGGACCGAGCGGCGCTCGCCTTTCAGCCGCCCTGCCCGCAGCTTGCGGCTGATGATGCTCAACCGCTCCAGCTTCTTGAGGAAGTTGGCGTCGAAGAGGGTGGTGTAGGTCGCGTTGGCCCCGCCGGGAGTTGCGGTATTAACCATAGCTACTCCATAATTGACCGCAAACACGCGGTTATCTTCTGCGAAGAGTCGATAATTGACTATACTACTTTTACTTGGGAAGCGGTTCGCAAATTGACATAATTAAACATGGCGCTGCTGCCACCAGCGCCGCAGAGTATTGAAAGCCAACCCCAGCAGGACCACCCCGATAGCTCCGAGAACCACCGCGCCGATCAGCGTGCCGCGCAGGGCGTGCCCCGGCGCCGCCGGCAGCCGGGCTTGCCCTTGCAGCGGCGGGGCGACCTCCGCGGTCAGCAGGAGGGCGGCCAGGGCCAGACAGAGCGCCCCGGCGATCGCATAGAGCGCGGTGATCGCCAGTTCATTGCGCCGTTGACCGGCGGCCCGGGCGCTGCGTAAGGCCTGGCGGCGGATGCCCCGGCTCAGGGCGGCCCAACGCGGCCCGGGGGACAGCAGGCCACGGGAGCTGCTGCCCCGCTGGCGGGCGCGGCGCCGGGCCTTGCGCGACGCGGGCACCTATTTCCCCGGCGCGATCGCCGTAAAGTAGCGGCGCACCAGGTCCTTCATCCCGGCGGGGATGTAGGTCGTGTCGAGGTTCTTCTGGGCGGCCTGATTATAGGTGCCGTACACTTGCTGATAGGGCACCT
>DATGEF010000230.1:0-9918 GCA_035310405.1 Chloroflexia bacterium
CTGGGCCTGTGCCAGCTCGGCGTGCTCAGCGGCCTCGCGGGCCAGCAGGCGGGTCAGGGCCTCCTCTTGCTCGGCGACCTGGCGTTCCAGCTCGCCGCGGTGATCCTGGCTGCTGGCGATCCGCTGGCGCAGCCCGGCCGCGTGCGCCGAAGCCTCGGCCGCGCGCTCCTGGGCCGCGGTGAGCGCACGATCGGTCGTCCGCCGCGTTTCGACGGCCCGGGCGAGGGCCGTTTCGGCCGCCGCGACCTGGGCGCGGATCTCCTGCTCGCCGGTCTCGGCGCTCTGCTGCGCGGCCAGGATCTCGGCCAGCTGTGCGGTCGCCTGCGCCAGAGTCTCGCGCCCCGCCTCGTGCTCCAGGAGCGTGGTCTGCTGCTGGTGCTCCAGGGCGGCCAGCCGCTCCGCATGGACGGCCGCCATCCGGCTGGCCTGCTCCTGGTTCTGGTGGAGGCCGGCCTGCTCGCCGGCGAGGCGATCGAGGTCGGCCTGCGCGGCCAGGGCTTCGCGGCGCATCTCCTGCAAGCGCCGCTCGGCGGCCGCGGCGGCGGCGCGGGCGTTCGCCAGGGCCGCCGCGGCCGTGCGTTGCGCCGTGTCGGCGGCGATCAGCGCGGCCCCGGCCTGCTGCCATTGGTGCCCATACCAGCCATCCAGCAGATCGTGCAGCTCCGCGGCGACGACGTTATATTCCTGGGCGTGCCGGGCCTGGCGCTCCAGGCTCTTCAGTTGTGGCTCCAGCTCGGCCACCAGGTCGCTCACCCGCACCATGTTCTCCTCGGTGCGGCCCAGCCGCTTCAAGGCGTCATCGCGCTGGGCGTAAAAGGGGCGGATGCCGGCCGCTTCCTCGAACAGGGCGCGGCGCTCTTCGGGCCGCAGGCTCAGCAACTCGTCGGCGAGGCCCTGGCCCACCACAGTGAACGACTGGCCGATTGGCGCCAGCAACTCATGCACATCGCGCAACCGGACGCGGCTACGGTTGATGAAATATTCGTTTTCGCCCGAGCGGAAAGCCCGGCGTGTAATACTGACCTCGTCGTAGTCGATCGGCAGGCTGCGGTCGCCATTGTCGAGCAGCAGGGTGACCTCGGCCATGCCTTGCTGGCCGCGCCCGGTCGAGCCGGAGAAGATCAGATCCTCGCTACGCCGGGCGCGGAGCTGGACATAGGACTGCTCGCCCAGGACCCAGCGGAGGGCGTCCGCGACGTTCGACTTGCCGCTGCCGTTCGGCCCGATAATCGCGGTGATGTCGCCGTCGAAGGAGAAGTCGGTCTTCGCGGCAAAGGTCTTGAAGCCCTGCAAGGTCAGATGTTTAAGGCGCATACGTCCCCCCGCCGATCCGCTCATCAATGCATCTATGAGGCGATGATTTTCCCCAGTATAGCATATCCCCCGGGATATGTATAGCCCATGCGATCTACGGCGCCCGGCGCATAAAAATCGGCCCGTAGCCCGATTGACCGGGCCGCGCAGGTCTGCTATAGTCGGTATTGCACGTTTGTTCTAATTTTACCACACTCCCCCCCTAAACGCTAAGGAGGGCGCGATGCGCTTTGCGATCAATATCCCGAACTTCGGCGACTTTGCGGATGCCCGGCTGGTGGCCGAGCTGGCGTATGAGGCCGAGCAGGCCGGCTGGGACGGGTTCTTTCTGTGGGACCATATCGGCGCGGCCTGGCCGCCGGCGATCGCCGATCCCTGGATCGTGCTGACGGCCATGGCGCTGCGCACGGAGCGGATCACGCTGGGGCCGCTGGTCACGCCCCTGCCCCGCCGCCGGCCGGCCAAGCTGGCGCGCGAGGCGGTGACGCTCGATCAGCTCTCCAATGGGCGGCTGGTGCTGGGGGTCGGGATCGGGTCGGATAGCGGGCAAGAGTACAGCTGCTTCGGCGAGTCGCCCGACGACAAGCTCCATGCGGCCATGCTGGATGAGGGGCTGGAAGTGCTGATGGGGCTCTGGAGTGGCGAGCTGTTCAGCCACCAGGGCGCGCATTACACGGTCAACCAGGCGCGCTTTCTGCCGAAACCGGTGCAGCAGCCGCGCATCCCGATCTGGGTGGCCGGAGTCTGGCCGAACAAACGGCCCTTCCGCCGCGCGGCCCAATGGGACGGTGTCTGCCCCCTGGGCCAAGCGGGTCTGTTAAGCCCGGCCGAGATCGCGGAGATGCGGGCCTACATCGCGGCCCACCGCACCAGCGCCGCGCCTTTCGAGGTGGCCCTGGGCGGCAAGAGCTATGAACACGACCCCGCCGCGGCGGCGGCTATGCTCCAGGCGTATGCCGCGGCCGGGGTGACCTGGTGGATGGAAAGCTTCGATTGGAATAACCCGCTCGCCCAGGTCCGCACCCTCATCCGCCAGGGGCCGCCCGGCCAGTGACTCGCCGAGGGACCAGTGGTCTGTACAAGTGACTGGTCACTGGTCACTTACTACAGCGTAAGCAGCGAGCGCGCGCTCGACGGCGTCGAGGACCATGCCGAGGATGAGGGTCATATCGTTGTGGGTGCTGGCCTCGTGGAGGCCCGTCAGGTAGGCGTCCTTTTGGCGGCTGTCGAGGGCGACCAGGGGATAACCGGCGCGCAGGAAAATCAGGTTGAGCAACAGGCGCGCGGTGCGGCCGTTGCCGTTCAGGAAGGGGTGGATCGTCAGCAAGCGCGTGTGGGCATAGGCGGCGCGCAAAATCGGGCTGGCGAGATACTCCGGGGAGTCGGGTTTCTGCGTGAGCCAGCGGCCAAAAGCGCCCATCTCGGAGATCACTTCCGACGCGGCCGGCACGGGATAGCCCAGTTGGGCCAGGTCGTCGGTCCGGTAACTGCCGACTTCCACGCCCGCGGGCATCAGGCCCCGCATCACCACGGCGTGTAGCACGCGGAACAGCCGCTCGGTCAGGGGCATGTCGCCCCCGGCCAGCATCTCGATGTAGCCGAGGCCGACGTTCAAGTTCACGACTTCCTGTTGCGGCAAGGAGAGGGCGCCGGGCGGGGGCCGGCGGGCGAGGAGGGGGACGATGTCGTCAAGGGTGAGCGGGTTGCCCTGGAGCCGGGCACTATGGTAAATGAACTCCTGGCGCAGGCGCTGATTCACCGCGGCGACGCCCGGCCGGGTGAAGGCCTGCGCCCCGCGGAGCCGGGCCCACTCGGCCTCGTTGGCGGCGAGCCAGGACTCCAGGCCCGCTTGCACATGATAGCTGGCGATTTGCATGGCCCTACATCCTCTCCCTGGCGCCAGAGCGCCCGCCGGCGGCGATCGCCCGACAGCGCGTTGGGGCCATTTTACCACATCTGGGGCAAAAAATCTGGGGGGATCGGGCGGGAGCGGCATCGCGGCGTCGGCCCGCCGGAGTGGGCAGAATCGCGCCGCCTATGGTATACTCAGCGCCGCACGCATGTAATCAGGAGGATCGCGCTATGCCCGACCACATCTTAATCGCCGTCGCCTGGCCGTACGCGAACGGCCCCCGCCATATCGGCCATGTCGCCGGCTTCGGCGTACCCTCGGACATCTTCGCCCGCTACCAGCGGCTCAAGGGCAACGCCGTGCTGATGGTCAGCGGCACCGACGAGCACGGCACGCCTATCACGCTGGCCGCCGACAAGGAAGGCGTCGCGCCGCAAGTGCTGGCCGACCGCTACAACCAGGTGATCGGCGACGATTTGCGCGCCCTGGGGCTCAGCTACGATATCTTCACACGCACGACGACCCGTAACCACTATGCCGTGGTGCAGGACCTGTTCAAGACGCTCTACGAGAAAGGCTACCTCGTGCGGCGCACGGCGCTCGGCGCCGTCTCGGCCAGCACCGGCCGGACGCTGCCCGACCGCTATATCGAGGGCACCTGCCCGGTCTGTGGCTTCGGCGAGGCGCGCGGCGACCAATGCGACAACTGCGGTAATCAGCTGGACCCCGTCGACCTGATCAACCCCCGCTCCAAGATCGACGGCACGCCGCCCGTCTTCCGCGAAACCGAGCACTTTTTCCTCGACCTGCCGGCCTTTGTCGACCGGCTGACGACCTGGATCGACGGGCACCGGGACTGGCGCCCCAACGTGCGCAGCTTCTCGCTCAACCTGGTCAAAGACCTCAAGCCGCGGGCCATGACCCGAGACCTCGACTGGGGCGTGCCGATCCCGCTCCCGGAGTATGCGGGGCGCGACGATAAGCGGATCTATGTCTGGTTTGACGCCGTAATCGGGTACCTGTCGGCCAGCGTGGAGTGGGCCCAGAATCGGGGCACGCCGGACGCCTGGCGCGAATGGTGGCAAAACCCCGCGGCGCGGCACTATTATTTCATGGGTAAGGACAATATCGTCTTCCACAGCGTGATCTGGCCCAGCATCTTGCTGGGCTACGGGTCCGGGGGCGCCATCGGCGGGGGCGCCGGGCACCCGTCGCTCGGGTTGCCCGATAACGTCGTCAGCAGCGAGTTCCTGACCATGGAGGGGCGGAAGTTCAGCAGCAGCCGGGGGGTGGTGATTTATGTCAACGACTTCCTGAGCCGCTACGACCCGGACCCCTTGCGCTACTTCTTGACGATCGCCGGGCCCGAGAACCAGGATACCGATTTTACCTGGGGCGAGTTCGTGCGCCGTAACAACGACGAACTGGTGGCCAACTGGGGCAACCTGGTCAATCGCACCCTGACGAATACCTACCGCAACTTCGGCGCGGTCCCGCAGCCGGGGGCGTTGCGCGAGACCGACCAGGCGCTGCTGACCCTGATCGAGGGGGGCTTCGCCGGCGCTGGCGCCCTGCTCGACGAAGCGCGCTTCAAGGCGGCGCTGACGGAAGTGATGCGCCTGGCCGCAGCGGTCAACCAGTACCTGGGTGAGCAGGAGCCCTGGAAGGTGATCAAGACGGACCGCGAGCGCGCGGCGACGGTGCTCTATGTCGCGCTCCGCTGCATCGACAGCCTGAAAATCCTGCTGACTCCCTTCCTGCCCTTCACCAGCCAGCAGTTGCACGAGCTGTTGGGCTACACCGGCTACATCGCCGGGCCGCTGGCCTTCCAGGAGGTCACGGAGGCCGACGGCAGCAGCCACCGGGTGCTGACCGGCGAGTACACGCGCTGGATCGGCGACTGGGCGCCCCCGACGTTGCCGATCGGCCAGCAGCTACGCGAGCCCCACGCGCTGTTCAAGAAGCTGGACGAGAAAGTGGTGGCCGAGGAGCTGGCGCGCATGGAGCAGGCCCACGGGTGAGCCGGGCCAGGCCCGCGCTGGGCGGGATACTGACTACGAGTTCGTAGCCGGCACCTTGCCGGAGAGGGGGGCGGGCGGGGCGCGGTCGAGGGGCGGGGGGCCTGTAGACGCCACCTGGAAGCCGGCCATTTCCTGGCGCAACTCATCGGCGATGTCCGCCAGTTCGTGAGCCGCATGGGCGGCCTGATTGCTGCTGTTGGCCGTTTGGCGGGTCGTCTGAGCGATTTCCCGCATGGTGTCCACCACCTGCTCGCTAGCGGTGCGCTGTTGCTGCGTCGCCAGGCTAATGGCATCCGCCAATTGCACGGTGCGCTCCACCATCTGGATGATATCCTCGTTGGCATCGCCCGACTGGTGGGCCATCGAGACCCCTTTCTCGGTTTCCTTGAGCCCGTCCTCGGTGGCCATGACCGCCGCGTTGGTCGCGGCCTGCACCTGGGCGATGACCGTGCGCACATCGCGGGTGGCAGCGGCCGAGCGCTGGGCCAATTTCTTGACCTCGGAAGCGACGACGCTGAAGCGCTCCCCGGCTTCGCCCCCGGCACTGGCACTCTCCACGGCGGCGTTGAGCGCCAGGATGTGGGTGCGGGCGGCCATCTCGTCGATGACGTCGATGATCTCGCTGATGCGCTGGCTCTGAGCGGAGAGGGCCAAAATCCGGCTGATGATGTCGTTGACGCGGGAGCGGATCATGGCCATGCCGAGGATGCTGTCGCGTACGGCTTCCTGACCACGGGAGGCCGAGACGAGGGCTTGTTGGGAGGCGGCGGCCACGGAGGCGGCGGCCTCGGCGATCTGCACGGCGGTCTGGTTCAGTTCCTCGACCGTCACCGTCACCTCGGTAATCGCCGAGGCCTGCTCGCCGGCGCCGGCGGCCTGGTACGTGGCGGCGGTGCTGATCTCGGAGGAGGAGGTGGAGATGCGTGTGACGTCGGCCTGCAGACGGGCGAGGAGGGTGCCCAGGGTCTGCAGGGTGCGTAGGTAGGCCTGTTCCAGCGTCACCACCTCATTTGCCAGCCGCCGCTGCGCCGACGCCTGCAGGCCGGGCGGGGGGGTGAGATCGCCGGTGGCGAGTTTGGCTAGATTGCCGCTGAGCCGGATGATCCGCCGGGCGAGCCCGTTTAACGCCAGCGTGCTGAGCAGGATACTGAAGAGCACGCCGATCCCCGTGAGCAGCAGGATGATCCACGGCGTCGTCGCCTGGATCGTCTGCACCGCGTGCTGTTGTTGCCGGGCATCCGCATCCAGGTCGGTCGCCAACTGGAGCGCCGCAGTGCTTAAGGTGTCCATCGGCCCGGCATAGGTCTGCGTCCAGGTCGTCCGCGCGGCGTCCGGATCGGTTTGCGCGATGGTATTGATCTCGATGAGGTGCGGGCTGATCGCATCGAACTGCTGTTTGATCGCTGCCAACCGATCCCGATAGGGTGCTTGCTCGGCCAGGCTACCCGTGATCACATCCAGCTTCGCGCGCTGGACCTGGATATTAACGTCCTGGATGACGAAAAAGTGGGGATTATAGGGGGGATCGTTGAGGAGCTCAAAGGTTTGCTCCAGCGATTGGATGTCGACGGCAAAGTGATTCATTTCGTCGACGGCTTCGGTGGTTTGTTGCAGACGGTTGGTCGCCAGCACCAGTTGCTGGATGACCCCCAGCGCGAGGACGGCGGTCAACAGCATGATGACGCCGGAGATCAGGGCGCCGCTCAGCATCTGCCAGAAGAGACTACTGCGCCAGATCGAAATGCGGGCGGGGCGCGACCGGGCCCGGTCGCGCGGTGCGCTTGTCCGGCTGCTCATCGTTCCTCGCCTATCTACTACATATAGGCAGTGCCGGTGGGCGTGCGAAAACGTGTATACACGTCCCGTGCAAACAATCCGTGAATCGCCGCGCGAGGCCCCGGGGATCCGGCGCGGACTCTAATTCCAGTATAGCACACTTCCCGTGTTCCCGGTTCCCGCTGGGCGCCGGAGCAGAGGAGTACAGACAAAAACAGAGCGGGATCATTGCTGATCCCGCTCTGTTCTGGTGTGCCGCCACGCAGGCGACTCTTACTCTTCAGGGTGTAGCACGGAGGCCACGCCGGGGACTCCCTGGAGGCCGGGGGTGCCCGGCAGGGAACGCGTCGTCGACGCCGCGGTGGCGGGCTGGAGCCGCTGCTGCGGGCCGAACATCCGCGGCTCGGGCCGCGGGATGCCCTCGAACAGCTGCTCGAACTCTTCGCCCTCCAGGGTTTCGCGCTCGATCAGCAGCTCGCTGATCTCGATCAGCTTGTCCCGGCGGGTGGTGAGGATCTCGCGGGCCCGCTCGTAGGCTTCGTCGACCAGGGCGCGGACTTCCTTGTCGATCTCATAGGCGATCTCGTCCGAGTAGTTGCGCAGCTCGCTGATCTCGCGGCCCAGGAAGACGAGCTCCTCTTTGCGGCCGAAGGCCAGCGGGCCCAGCTTCTTACTCATCCCGTATTGGGTGATCATGCGCCGCGCCATATCGGTGATGCGCTCGATATCGTTGGAGGGGCCGGTGGTGATTTCCTGGAAGATCAGCTCCTCCGCCACGTGGCCGCCAAGGGCAAAGGCCATGTTGTCTTTGAACTGGCTCTTCGTCCACATATAGCGATCTTCGCCGGGCAGGATGCGGGTGTAGCCGCCCATCATACCGCGGGCGATAATGCTGATCTTATGCACCGGGTCGACGTTGGCCAACATGCGGGCCACGATGGCGTGCCCGACCTCGTGATACGCGGTGATCGACTTCTCGCGGTCGGTGATCAGGCGGCTCTTGCGCTCGGGCCCGGCGATGACGCGGTCGATCGCCTCTTCCAGCTCATGCATGCCGATCGTCTTGCGGTTGCGGCGGGCGGCCAGGATCGCCGCCTCATTCACCAGGTTCTCCAGGTCCGCCCCCGAGAAGCCGGGGGTCTGCTTGGCCAGGGTCTCCAGCGACACGCCCTTTTCGAGGGGTTTGCCGCGGCTGTGGACCTGCAGGATGGCCACGCGGCCCTTGATGTCGGGGCGATCGAGGACGACCTGGCGGTCGAAGCGGCCGGGGCGCAGCAGCGCCGGGTCGAGCACGTCGGGCCGGTTGGTGGCGGCCACGACGATGATATTCGTCTGGCTGTCGAAGCCGTCCATCTCCACGAGGATCTGGTTCAGCGTCTGTTCGCGCTCGTCGTGCGAGCCGCCGAGCCCGGCGCCGCGCTGGCGGCCGACGGCGTCGATCTCGTCGACGAAGACGATGCAGGGCGCGTTGCGCTTGGCCTGGTCAAACAGGTCACGCACGCGGCTGGCGCCGACGCCGACGAACATCTCGACAAACTCCGAGCCGCTGATCGAAAAGAAGGGGACGCCGGCCTCGCCGGCCACGGCGCGGGCCAGCAGGGTTTTCCCGGTACCCGGAGGACCGACCAGCAGCACCCCGCGCGGGATGCGCGCCCCGAGGGCGGCGAACTTGTCAGGGTATTTCAGGAACTCCACGACTTCGGCGAGCTCCTGCTTGGCTTCCTCGACGCCCGCGACATCGCTGAAGGTGATCGTCGGCTTATTGCCCATAAACAGGCGCGCCCGGCTCTTGCCGAAGGACAGGGCCTGGTTATTGGTGCCCTGCGCCTGGCGCATCATGAAGACGAACACGCCGATCAGGAACAGGGTCGGCAGGATAAAGCCGAGGCTGGTGAGCCACCCGCCCCAGGACGAGGCGGGGTCGACACTAATGCGCACCGCGGAGACCTTATCGGCCGGCACTCCGGAGCGATCGAGATACTCCGTCAGGCTGATGTTCGGCTCTTTGGTGCTGGTGGCGGTCGTCGGCACGTGGGTCGTTTTATAGGTCACCTGGATCTGATTGCTGTCGTCCTGTAATTTAATCGCCGCGACATCGCCGTTTTTGATTTCCTGCGCCACTTGCGAGATCGGGATCGGAGGCTCGCTTGTATTATGGCCCAGGAAGGCAAACAGCAGCACCAGCACGGCCACCATAATGATGACGTACACGAAGCTGTTGCGCAGCCACTTGTTGTCTCCCATTGATATTCCTCCAGGGGATGCACCCCACGGTAAATGCGTCTGGAACTATTGGCGTATCGAGGGCGCACCCACCAGATAACAGCGCCACATGGTTGTGACCCGCATGCGTGCTTTCCATTATACCCGAGCACCCAGGCGCGTGTCAAAATGGCCGGCAGTGATTCGTCCGCGATTCGTATCTATAATTGGATACGTAGCCGATTATGTTATGGATTGTAATAGATTGTACAAGCGGCCCCTGGTGGCCCCGGGGTGGCATTTCATTCGGCCGCGGGGCCCTGATAGGCCGCCGGTTTCAGCACGCCCACAAACGGGATATTGCGATATTGCTGGCGGAAGTCGAGTCCATAGCCGACCACGAACTCGTCGGGGATATCGAATCCGTAGTAATCGATCACCACGTCGACGCGCCGGCGGGCCGGCTTGCTGAGCAGCGAGCAGATTTTGATGCTGGCCGGCCCCCGGTTGCGCAGGTGCTCCAAGATATAATTCAGGGTCAGGCCGCTGTCGATGATATCTTCCACAATGAGCACGTGCCGGCCCTCGATCGCGCTTTCCAGGTCCTTGAGGATACGCACGACGCCGCTCGTCTCCGTGGCGGCCCCATAGGAGGAGATGGCCATAAAATCCAGCGCGAGCGGCAAATCGATCGCCCGGGCCAGGTCGACAATGAACATCAGCGCGCCCTTGAGCACGCCGACGAGCAACAGG
>DATGEF010000231.1:0-11725 GCA_035310405.1 Chloroflexia bacterium
CCGCTGACTGCTGACCGCTGACTGCTGACCGCCGATTGCTGAAGGCTACGTGATGAGTACTGCGGCGACGTGGTGGGTGGAGTGGCAGTACACGGAGGCGGAGTGGGCCGCGTTTGATGCCCAGGAGGGAGCCCGGGCCCAACGCGAAGCGTGGCACAACGTCGGGGGCGCGGTCGCCTGGCAACTGCTGCCGGGTCTGCTGATTAGCGTGGCCCTGCTCAGTACGGCCGGCTGGGCGGCGGGGGGGGGTGCGCTGGCCATCGTGCTCGGGCTCGGCCTCCTGTGGGCGGTCTGGAACATAACAGCAGCCCAGAATCGGGCCGCGGTGCGCCGCCAGGCGCGGCGGCGCGGGCCGCGCACGATCCGGATCGGCGCGCGCGGCCTGTGGGAAGGCGACACCTATCTGCCCCTGGGCAGCGCCAGGCAGCCGCCGCACTGGATCATGATCAGCCCACGGGAGCCCCAGGTGCTGCGCTTTGTCCTCAACCAGCAGACCCTGGAGGAGCTGCGGGTGCCCATTCCGCAGGGGCAGGAAGCGGCCGCCCGGGTGCTGGTCGCCCGCTTCAAAAAAGAGGGGCTCCACCGGCCCGCCGGGTCCGTGCCGCGCGCCCCGGTCCCCCCTCCCCCACCCAGCGCGCCCGTCCCCAGCCCCCGTCCGACCCGCCGGCTGCCCCGGCTCTGGGTGGGCGGCACGCCCGAGTCGCGCCGCTATGGCCCCGACCCCGCGCCCGAATCCTGGCCCGCGCCGGACCCGGGACCGGAACACGATACGCAACGGCTCCCGCCGTCCGGCTTGCTCTAGCCGGCGGATCGCCCGGCGGCGCCGGGGGAAATTGGGCCCGGCGGCCACATCCACCGAGGAGCCCGGCCCGTAATCTGTAGCAGAGATGTTAAGTTCCTGCCGGCGGGTGCAAATCCGTGACCCCGCCGGCTTAGCGGAGCGGTCCCCCGCCCCCCCCCACGAGGTTGTCCCCATGATCAATCGGTTTCTGCGCCGCGGCCCCGACGTCGACGAGGCGGTCGCCCGGCTGGCCCGCTATAATTATGACCCCGAGCTGCTCACCCGGCTGAGCACGTATCTCCAGACCACCCCGAGCCCCAGCCTCGATCACGTCGAGCCGGCCGAGCTGGAGCGCGCCCTCGGTCTGGGCGAGCAGGCGACCCTGGAAGTCCTCGTGGCGGCCGTCCACGAAGGGCTCTTCGACCTCTATTGGTCGGCCCATTGTGCGCATTGCGGGGACCAGAATCAGGAATGGGCGCACCTGACACAAGCCCGGCCGCAGACCTACTGCGCCGGCTGCCAGGCCCACACCGATACGGTCGTCGACCGGACCTTGCGCGTCCGCTTCGCGCTCAACAGCCGCTACCGGGCCGGCGGCAGCGTCCCGCCCGCCGCCCCGCCGGCGAATCCCGCCCCGGCCGAGCAGCTGAGCGGCCTGGATCTGCTGAATGTCCAGGCCTTCCACGATCTGCTGGTCGACGAAATCTTGCCGGTCAACGAGAGCCTGCTGGTCACGCACGTGTCCTTGCTCTTCAGCGATCTGCGGGGATCGACCGCCCTCTATGCCCAAAAAGGCGATCCGATTGCCTACAGCCTGGTGCGCGAGCACTACGGCCTGGTCCGCCGGCACGTCAACGCCCAGCGGGGCGCGGTGGTCAAGACGGTCGGCGATGGGGTGATGGCGTCCTTCGGCGACCCCGCCGCGGGCGTGCGCGCCGCGCTGGCGATCCAGGGGGACCTGGCGGGCTTCAACGCGGACCATGGCCTGCAGGGCCCGGACGCCCTGCGGCTCAAGCTCGGTCTGCATACCGGCCCCTGCCTGAGCGTCAACCTCAACGGGCGCATGGACTACTTCGGCACCGCCGTGAATATCGCCTCGCGGGTCGAGGGCTTAGCGGACGGCGGGGACCTGGTGGTGACCACGGCGGTCGTCCGCGAGTCGGCCGCCCGCGCCGTAATCGACGAGGCGCGCCAGCAAGGCGCCCAGATCGACGAGTTCACAGCCACCCTGCGCGGCATCGACGAGCCGGTCGGCGTGCTGCGCATCACCCCGGCCGCGGTGCCGGCGGCCGCGCTGATCGGTGGGTAGGCCGCCAGGCGTCATTTGGTCATCCGCGAGGCCCAAGAGCCTCGCGGATTGGTGTCGGGGATGAATTTTTGTATGGAGTGTGGCGCTCCGCTGGCGCTATTGGAGCAGGGGGTCCACGAGGCACAGTGGACCTGTACCAATCCGTCCTGCGGCCGCGTCCATTACCGCAACGCCAAACCGTGCGCGGGGGCGTTGATCGAGCAAGACGGAGCGGTGCTGCTGGTACGCCGCAATATCGAGCCGTTCTCCGGCTATTGGGATATCCCGGGCGGCTACTTGCAAGAGTGGGAGCACCCGGCCGACGGCGCCCGGCGCGAAGTGCAGGAGGAGACCGGCCTGGAGGTCGAGCTCACCCGCCTGCTGGGCATCTTCGTCGACAGTTACGGCTCTGAAGGAAGCAACACCTTCAATGTCTACTACCGCGCCCGGCCAGTCGGTGGCCACCTCCAGCCGGCCGACGATGCGGCCGAAGCCCGCTGGTTCCCCCCCGATTCACTTCCCGCCAACATCGCCTTCCCCGGCCATATCCCGGATGTGCTCGCCGCCTGGCGGGCCGCCCTGGCCGCCGAACCCCATCCCGATCCGGCCGCCGACCCGGCGCTCGCCGTGCATGTCGCAGCGGCAGTCCGAAGATCCGCGTGAGGGGCGGCGAGCGCGATCAGCCGGTCAGGCCGGCATCGTCGGCCAGGTGCAGGCCGATCAGCTCCATCAGGCGCAGGGCGTTGGTCGAGGTGGCGATGCCGGGGCGGATCTTGTAGTCGAACTGCATGGCCGGGCCCGTGGGACCGGTCGTGAAGGTCTCCGTGAAATGGATGGCCTGGGCCGCCGCGGCCACCTCGGGCGCGGCGGCGAGCGTCAGGTCGTGAGTGGAGACGGCCCCTAAAGCGCCCTGCGCGACCAGGTAGAGGATAATGCGGCGCGCGGCGATCTGGCGCTCGGCTGTATTGGTGCCCTGCAAAATCTCGTCCAGCAAGTAGCAGACCGGGCGCGCGGCGGCGGGCGCCTGCCCCGCGGCGTCGACGATCGCCTTGAGCCGCTGGAGCTCGGCCATGAAGTAGGAGACGCCCTGCTCCAGCGAGTCCTGGATGCGCATGCTCGTCCAGAGCGTCACGGGCGGCGCGCGGAAGGTGCTGGCACAGACCGGCCCCCCGGCCTGGGCCAGGACGAGATTGAGGCCGATGGCCCGCAGCAGCGTGCTCTTGCCCGACATATTGGAGCCGGTCACCAGCAGGAAGGTGCCGGGGGGCCCGACCCGCACGTCGTTCGTCACCCGCACACTCGCGGCGAGCAAGGGGTGGCCCAGATCGCGCGCGTCGAGCGCCGGCGCGCCGGCATCCAGGTCGGGGAAGGCCCAGCTGGGGTTGTCATGGGCGAGCACGGCCAGCGCCGCCAGGGCCTCCGCCTCGCCGAGCACAGCCAGCCAGGCGCGCGCCCGGCCGCCGGCCACGGCCTGCCAGCCCTCCAGGGCGGCCAGGAGCTGCACATCCCAGAGCGTCAGCAGCTGGAGGGGGATGTTGAGCAGCGAGTCCTCCGGCATCATCCAGCCGCCGAGCGCATGCACGCGGGCCATGTAGAGATGCGCGGCTTTGCCGTCCACCGTGAGGTCCGCCTGGAGGCGCTGGAGGAGGGGCGCCGTAAAGGGCGCCGCGGCGAGCAGGTGCAACGCTTCGGCATACTGGTGGAACGCCCGCTCGTTCGCGGTCGCCTGCTGGAGGGTGGCACGCACCCGGCGCCCCAGCAGCGCGCGGATGCCCAGGTTGACGATCACCAGGATGGTCCAGAAGGGATCGGCCAGCCAGCCGGCCAGCTGGGCGAGCAGGAGCACCCAGAGCAGGACCACGCTGGCGCGGCCGACCCAGAGCAAGCCACGACGCGCCAGCAGCCAGGGAGCCGCTTCGGCCCAGGCCAGGAAAGGGGCCGGATCCGGCTTGGGCTCGCCGAGCAAGCGGCCGCGCACGGTCAGCTCGTCGCGCAGATCGATCAGGGGGGCCAGCTCGGCGACGGCCGGCTGGCGCAGCCGCACGGTCTCCAGCGGAGCCGGGGCCACGAGCCAGCGCTGCAGGGTCTCCTCGCCCATGTGGGTGCCCATCGTCTCCAGCAGCTGGAACAGCGAGGCGTGCCCGAAGAGGTCGAGGTCGGCGGCATAGGGGTGGGCCGGCTCAGCGCTCCGACTATGGCGCTGGGGCAACGCGGCCCAGTCGCGGGCCAGCCGCTTGGCGGCCTCGTCGTTGATCTGCCAGAGCTCCGTATAGCGGCGGCGTAGCCAAGCGAGCTGGTTGTGGTAATAGACCAGCGCCACGAAGGCGACCAGCAGCAGGGCCCCGGCGCCCGTCAGCCAGGGGAGGCCCTGCCAGAGACCGATGCTGATCGCGATCACGGCGGCGACGAACGCGAGCAGGCGGAAATTGGCGATGCGGTTCCATTCCGCCGTGTAGCGGTCGCGCTCGCGGCCAAAACGCTCACAGCGGAGATGATAGACTGCCGCGGCGGGGGCCGCGGCCGCGGCCGGAGCCGGAGGGGCCGGCACGGTGGCCGGCGCGCTCAGCATCCGAGCTTGGGCGGCGCGGGGGCGGCCAGCACAGAGGCGGCCGGCGGGACCGGGGGCGGCGGTAACGTCCAGGCCGCGTGGCGGGCGCGGCGGACGGCGGGGGACACCGGGACGGTGGGCAGGTCAAAGCCGGCGGCGCGCTGGATGGCGGAGACGAGGGGGCCCATCGGGGTGCCTTTCGGCAAAAACACGGCGGCGCCGGCGGCCCGGGCGTGGGCCCGGCTGGCCGAATCGCTATGGATACTCAGCACGACCACCGCGCGACACAGCTTGCGCTCGGTCAGCTCCTGGGTGCAGACATACCCGTCACAACAGGGCATTTCGAGATCGACCAGCACCACATCCGGTTTCAGATGCGCCGCCAGCTTCACCGCTTCGGCGCCGTCGGCCGCTTCGCCGACAATTTCGAGGGACGAATCGAGACTCAACACCGTGCGTAAACTCTCGCGCATGCACGCTACATCATCCGCAATCAAAACCCGAATTTTCGGGCTACCGGTCACCTGATTTTCCATAGCACGCCGATCTCATGGGCCGCGGCAAGCGGAGAAACCCGAGATCCAATCCTTTTCTGCAAAATTTCGGGACAACGCACGTCATCACCTGTTGCAATCTTACCAGGGCGGGCCCCCAAGAGCTACTGGCCCGCGTTGTATATAATATAACGGAATTTGGCCGATCCCTCATCCGTCTTAAGGCGGATATTCGCGCGGCGCGTCATCCGCGCCACGCGCTCAGTCCTCGACGATCTTTTGTTTGAGGGCGTAGACGGCCGCCTGCGTGCGATCCGAGAGGTGCAGCTTCTGCAGGATATTGCTGACATGGGTCTTGACGGTCTTCTCGCTCAGCACCAGATCCTCGGCGATCTCCTTGTTCGATTTACCGTGGGCGATCAGGCGCAAGACGTCGAGCTCCCGCTCCGTCAGGTCATGCTTGGCGGCGGTCGGCGCCGGGGTCGAGAATTCGTTCATCAGCTTGCGGGCGATCTCGGGGTGCAGCTGGGCCTCGCCGCGATACACCGTGCGGATGGCTTTGACCAGCTCGGGCGGCAACACATCTTTCATCAGGTAGCCGTGCGCCCCCGCCTTGATCGAGGCGAAGACCTTCTCGTCCTCGGAGAACGAGGTAAGCACCAGGACGCGGCTCGACGGCACGGCGGCGGTGATCGCCCGCGTGGCCGCCACGCCGTCGCCGTTCGGCATCACCAGGTCCATCAGGATGATATCGGGCAGCAGCGCTTTGGCCTGGGCCAGGGCTTCCTGGCCGTCGGATGCCTCGCCGACCACGCTGATATCGGGTTGGAGCTCCAGAAACGACCGCAGCCCCTGGCGGACCACCGCGTGGTCGTCGACGATCAGCACGGTGATCGGCCCATGATTGGGATCAGGCGGCGTGCTGGGCCCCCGATTGATCGGCAGCATACGATCCTCCTTTCAGGATAGCTAGCATGATAGTATACCATTATATCACGCGGGCGAAAGCCCCATGAGGCGCATGACCAGGGCGAGCTCGACTCGCAGGGCCAACTGCAGGTTGGCGAGGGAGATCCGCTCGTCGTGGTTGTGCATCAGCGCGACCGGGCTCGGCTCGCCCGCGACGACGCGCGCGGGGCTGAAGCCATACACTTTCACGCCGCGCGGCACCAGGCTGCGGGCGTCGGTGCCGCCGCTCGATAGGATCGGCACGACCCGGCTCCCCGGCGCCGCCGCGGCCATCACATCCTCGATCATGCGGAACATCGGGGTATTGATATCGGATTCCAGGCCCGGCTTGTACCGAATCTCCTCGATCGCGACCTCGTGGCCGATCGCCGCCTGCACCTCGGCCAGCATCTCGGCCTCGGCGACGCCGGGCAGGGGCCGGCCATCGACTTCGGCCACCGCCTCGGACGGGATCACGTTGATCCGGCTGCCCGCGGCGTGCAGCATGGTCGGGCTGCAGGTGTTATGCGTCACCGCGTAGAGGAAGCGGCGCAGCTCGTCGTCCACCGGCAGGCGGGCCAGCGCGTCGAGGTGGCGCTCCGGGTCGAACAGGGCCGTGGTGTCGAAAGCCGGCGCGTCCGGGGGCCCGGCCAGGGTGGTCAGACAGGTGCGCATCGCCGGGGTCAGGTGCAGGGGCAGACGGGTGGTGCCCAGCCGATCCAGCGCCCGGCCGAGCTTGACCAGGCAGTTGTCGTCGTGCGGGATCGAGGCATGGCCCGGCCGCCCGGTGGCCCGCAGGCGGAAGCGGAAGGCGCCCTTCTCGCCGCATTGGACGCCGAAAAAGGAGCGCCCGCCAACGCCGATTTCCTCGCCGGCGCCCTCGCTGATCGCATACTCGGCGTCGACCCAGGCGAAATGGTGCTGCGCGACCCACTCCATGCCATACGTCGAGCCGGCCTCCTCGTCCGCGGTGAAGGCGAGCAGCACGTCGCGGGGCAGGGTCAGGCCGGCGCGCTTCAGCGCGCGCACCACCGTCAGGTGGATCGCGTCGATGTTTTTCATGTCGACGGCCCCCCGCCCCCAGAGGAAGCCGTCGGCGATCTCGCCGCCAAAGGGCGGGTGGGTCCAGCGCGCCGCCTCGACGGGCACCACGTCGGTGTGGCCCATTAGCAGCAGGGGCCGCGCCCGGCCATCGCCCGCCCAGCGCGCCACGAGGTTGGCCCGGTTCGGCACCGCTTCCAATAGCTGCGACTCGATACCCACGGCGGCCAGCTGATCGCGCAGATAGGTGGCCGCCAGGGTCTCATTCCCCGGCGGGTTGACCGTCTCACAGCGGATCAGATGCTGCAAATGCTCGACGACTTCCGCCTCCGCCGCCGCCAGATCGATCCCCAGGGCATTCGTGGTGGTCAAGGTAATATGCTCCTCCCTATCGCTCACGCCATACGTCGCCCGCCTCACGCATACGGCAGCGCGACCTGGACACGGGTGCCTTTGCCGTCCGGGCCCGGGCCGATCGTGAAGCGGCCGCCGAGCTGCTCGGCCCGTTCCCGCATGCTGGTCAGGCCGAGCGTGCTCTGGCCGCGGCCGGCGCGGTCCGGGGGCAGGCCGCGGCCGTTGTCCTCGACCGTCAGGCTGACCCAGCCATCGGCCGCGCCCAGGCTGACCAGCGCCGTGGTGGCGCCCGCGTGCTTGGCCACATTGGTCAACGCTTCCTGGGCGACCCGGTAGAGCGCCTTCTCCATGGCAAACGGCCAGCGGCGCTGGCCCTCGGCGTCCAGGTGGACGTCGATCCCGTTGCGCTCCTTGAACAGGGCGATATGTTTCTTCAGCACGGGCACCAGCCCTTCCTCTTCCAGGTTGGCCGGCCGGAGCTCGAAAATGAGCGTGCGCATCTCTTTGAGCGCGGTATGCGACGTTTCTTGCAGGCGGGCGATCTGCACCCGGGCGGACTCGGGATTGCTGTCGTAGAGGGTCGCGGCCGCTTCGGCGTTGAGCACCATGCTGAACAGCATCTGTGAGATCGAATCGTGGAGCTCGCGGGCCAGCCGGTTGCGCTCTTCGAGCACGGCGAGCTCCCGGGAGCGATCGTAGAGGCTGGCGTTCTCCAGGGCGATCGCGGCCTGGTTGGCAAAGGCCATCACCGTCTGGCCGTCCTCGGCGTCGTAGGAGCTGATCTGGCGATGGTCGATGGTCAGCGCGCCAATAGTCTCGTCGCGCACCCGCAGCGGCACCCCGATCCAGGAGCGGGTCAGGTGGCCGCGCTGGTGGTCAAACGAGGGCTCCCGGTGGACGTCGGCGATGACGATCGGGCTGGCTTCGCTCATCAGGCGGCGCGTCAGCGGGTTCTGCTCGGGATCGAAGCGCGCCCCGAGCACGGTCGCCGGATCGCCGAAGCCGCGGCAGGCGATAATGCGCAAGACGCCCGCGATGCGCCACATGATCGTGGCACTGTCGTAGCGCACCACCTCGGCCAGCTGTTCGAGGATCAGGTCCATGACCTTGTTGAGGTCCAGCGTGGAGGTGATCAGGGCCGAGCTGCGGTTGAGGGCGACGACTTCGCGCACCCGCCGCTCCAGCTGCTCCGATTGCTCGGCCAGGCGGGCGTTCTGCGCCTGGAGCTGCGCCTGGCTGTGGGTGAGCAGCTCGACCTGCTCGGCCAGGCGCCGGTTGAGCTGCAACGAGTAGAGCTTGCTCACCTGGATGACGATCCAGTGCAGCACCCCGTCCAGCTCGGCCAGCAGCCGGAGGGCGGTATCCGCCTCCCACTGCGCCTCGCGCCAGATCACCGGCAGCACAGCATCCTTCAGCAGCAGGCTGCCCTGGATCACCTCGGAGATATCGAACCCCTGCGTGACCCGGATGGCGCAGGTGTGGGCCAGGTGCGCCTCCAGGTCGGCATACTCGCCCCGCCGGAAGACGAGCGCCATGTCCAGCAACTGGTCGCGCAGGCTGGTTTGGAGCTCGATGACCGGCAGGGCCGCGAAGCGCGAGCCCGGCACCCCGGCCAGCATCCGCACCCAGGCCGCCACGATCTCCTCGCGGTAGCCCTCCAACAGCCCGGCCAATTCCGTCGACTGCGGAGTGCGGAAACCCGCAGGGTTCCCCTTGTGGGTTGCGGAGTGCGGAGTGTTATAATTCATAAGCCCTTCTCATACGGAATTCCGCATTCCGCATTCCGCATTCCGCACTACAGATAGTGGCCCATGCCGCCGCTGACGTCAATCGAGGCGCCGGTGATATAGCCGGCGCGCGCCGAGCAGAGGAAGGCGACCACGCTGGACACTTCCTCCGCCCGCCCGAAGCGGCTCATCAGCGTATAGCGCCGCGCCATGGCGCCATAGAACGACTCGGCGGCCATACCCGGCGCGCTCTTCTGGTGTATCGCTTCCCACTGCGGCGTCTCGACAAAGCCGATATTGACGCTGTTGACCAGGACCGTGGGCGCCAGCTCGGCGGCCAGGGCCTTGCTGAAGGCGATGCAGGCCGCCCGGTTGGTGCTCGTCGCGAAAAAGGTCGGGTCGGGCTCTTTGCCGAACACCGCATTGATGTTGACGATGCGGCCGTCGCCGCCGGCCTTGAGCAGCGGGATCGCCGCCCGGCAGCAGCGGATCTGGCTGAACAGCTTGACCTGGATGTCGGCGGCCCAATCGGCGTCGGTGAGATCGCCGAAGCGCCCCGGGGTGGCCCGCCCGGCGTTATTGACCAGGATGTCGAGCCGCCCGAAGTGCTGCCCCACCCGCTGCATCAGGGATTTCACGTCGTTGGCGTTGGTCACGTCGGTGGGGATCGCCAGCACACGGCCGGCGTCATGGGCCTCGGCGGCGATCTCGGCGGCCGCCTCGTGCAGCGCGGTGGCGTTGCGCGCGCAAATGGCGACGCTGGCCCCTTCCCGCACCAGCTCCCGGGCGATGGCCCGCCCAATGCCCTTCGAGGCGCCGGTGATCAGCGCGATTTTGTTGGCCAGTCCCAGATCCATAGGTCTCCTGTCCCGCTTACCCGCCGCCGCCGACCGGCCGGGCGCCCTTGCCGGGGATGCCGGGCTCGGTCATCGTGCGGGGATCGAGGATGCGATCCAGTTCGTCGGCCGGCAGCAGCCCCTGGGCGAGCACCACCTCGCGGATCGGCTTCCCGGTTTTGAGGGCCTCTTTGACCACGGCGGCGGCATTCGCGTAGCCGATATAGGGGTTCAGTGCGGTGGCCAGCCCCATGGAGTGCTCGACCATGTACCGCGCCCGCTCTTCGTTGGCCGTGATACCGCGCACGTTGAATTCGGTCACCACGGCCAGCGCATTCTTGAGGATGTCGATGCTGAACAGGGTGCTGAAGGCCATCTGCGGCATCATGACGTTGAGCTCCAGCTGGCCCTCGGAGACCGCCAGCGCCACGGCCGTGTCGTTGCCCACCACCTGGTTACAGACCATGGTCAGCATCTCGAACATGACCGGGTTGACTTTGCCCGGCATAATACTCGATCCGGGCTGCACGGGCGGCAGCACGATCTCCATGATCCCGGTCTGCGGGCCGCTGCTCATGAAGCGCATATCGTGGCTGATGCGGATCAGCTCCAGGGCCAGCGCGCGCAACGCACTGGACACCTCGGCCATGGCATACTGCGACTGGGTCATCTCGACCAGGTGCTCGGCCGGCTGCAGGGGGAAGCCGGTCAGCTGCCGCAAGTTGGCGACCATGGCCTGCTGGTAGCGGGGATCGCTGTTCAGGCCGGTGCCGGCGGCGGTCGCGCCGATGTTCAGCTCCAGCAGGGACTCGGCGGCGCGCTTGATCTTGTCGCGCATCTTGACCAGCACGCGGCTGTAGGCGGTGAACTCCTGGCCCAGCCGGATCGGCACCGCGTCCTGCATATGGGTGCGCCCCGATTTGATGATGTGGTCGAACTCGCGGCCCTTGCCGGCATAGGCGTCGGCCATGGCCGTCAGCGCCGGGTAGAAACTGTCCAGGTCCATCAGCGTGGCGATGCGCATCGACGTGGGGAACACGTCGTTGGTCGACTGCGCCATATTGACGTGGTCGTTGGGATTCACCGGCTGGTAATGGCCGCGCGGCTGGCCGAGGATCTCGTTGGCCCGGTTGGCCAGCACTTCGTTCGTGTTCATGTTGTGCGAGGTGCCCGCGCCGGCCTGGAAAGGATCGATGCGGAAATGGTCCCGGTGCTGCCCGGCCAGGATCTCGTCGGCGGCCTGGACGATCGCGCCGGCGCGCTCCGCGTCCAACTGGCCCAGCTGCTGGTTGGTCAGGGCGGCCGCTTTTTTGACCGTGACCGTGGCCGCGACCAGCAGCGGGTGGGGCCGCCAGCCGGTAATCGGGAAGTTGCGGATACCGCGCACGGTCTGTACGCCGTACAGCGCGTCGGCGGGGACTTCGACCTCGCCGAGCGAGTCACGTTCCAGGCGCGTCGTCGGGCTGGGGGGGTCACTCATGCTGCTGCTCTCCTCTGGCATGGGGAATCATCCGGCCCGGCGGCCGGAGTCTGGCCCATTCTAACACCGCCGCGGGCGCAGCGTCAAGGTCCGGCGGCGGGAGGGTGCTCGGCAGGATTGTGCACGGGCGACTGGGGACTCTCCTAACCCCCCTGCCCCCCTTCCCGAACGCGGGAAGGGGGGTGCTGGGCGCACGACCGGGGACCGCGACGCCGGCGCCCCTTCCCG
>DATGEF010000232.1:0-2265 GCA_035310405.1 Chloroflexia bacterium
CACAACGAGCCCTATGCCGCTGCTGATCCGCAGAATCCACTGCATTTCATCCTCGGCGCCAACGACATCGCCCCGGGCGCCACCTCGTTTTCCGGGTTCTGGGCCACCACCGATGGCGGGCTGACTTGGCAGGGCGGCAACGTGCCCGGCCCGTATCCGGGCGGCGCGGCGGTCGTGCCGGGCGGCGACCCGGCCGGCGGCATCGACGGGCTGGGCAACAGTTACTTCTCCGATCTCGGCCTGGACACCAATTATGCCTGTGCGGGGGGCGCCTATGTCCATCGCGCCGCCGGCGGCGGCCCCGCGCTCGGCCCGCCGGTCGAGATCGTCGCCAACAAGCCCGACGGCAGTGACTTCATCGACAAGCCCTGGCTAGCGGCCAGTCCCGACCGCAGCGGCCCGGATGCCGGGCAGGTCTATGCCAGCTTCACCGAGTTTCTAGGCAAGCCCGGCTGCACGATCTTCAGCGCGCACGCCGTGGAGTGGTCCCTTTCTACCGACCAGGGGGCGACCTGGCGCCCGCCCGCCAGGTTACCCCAGCCCGCCCCCGCCGCCAGCACCGGCACCAGTATCGCGGCCGGCCCCGGGGGCACGGTCTACATCGCTTATAACTTCTGGACCAATCCGAGCCTCAACGATCAGCGCAACTATATCACGCGCTCGACCGACGGGGGCCTCACCTTCGGGCCCTACCGGGCCGTGACCGGGCCCGGGCTCGCCTTCGCCGGCTACCTGGCGAGTAATGGGGTGCAATACGATCAAGCCGACGCCGCCGGGCACGGCTTCCCGATCAATCAGTGGCCCGCGATCGCCGTCAGCCCGGCGGACCCAGCCACGGTCTATATGGTCTGGAATCACCATCAGGCCGGCTGGAACACCAGTTATCGGGCGCTGTGCTGCGGGGGGCGCAGCCCGGCAGCGCAAACCTTCCTGGTGGGCGATATCGCCTTTGCCCGCTCCACCGACGGCGGGCAGACCTGGAGTGCCCCCCGGCGGCTGAACGACGACCCGCTCAACGACGGCAAGGACCACTTCTACCCGGCTATAGCCGTCAGCCCGAGCGGCACCATCCACGTCTCCTGGTACGATCGGCGCGACGATGCGCAGAATCTGCTTTATCACAGCTATTACAGCCAGTCGACCGATGGCGGGCAGACCTGGAGCGCGAACCAGCGGGTCTCCGACGCCCCGTCCGACCCGGCGGGCGTGTTGTTCAGCACGGAGGGCGGCTTTATCGGGGACTACAGCGCCATCGCGGCCAGCGACGTGCGGGCGTTGCCCTTCTGGACCGACCTGCGGGCCGGCAGCCCGGGCACCACGCAGCAACTCTACACCGATCCCGGCCTGCTTGTCTCCCCGACGCCTGCTCCGTCGCCGACCCCGGCCCCCTCGCCCACGCCGTGCACGCCCGGCCAGTTCGCCGATGTCCCGCCCAGCGCGTATTTCTATACGCCCGTGCGCGACCTGGCCGGCCGGGGCGCGATCGCGGGGTATGGCGATTGCACCTTCCGGCCCTATGCCAACACGACGCGCAGCCAGCTGGTCAAGATCGTCGTGCTCGGCTTCACCCTGCCGGCCGGGCCGCCGCCGGCGAGCTACACCTTTGCCGACGTGCCGCCCACCCAGCCCTTTGCGAGCTACATCGAGGCCGCGGTCACGCACAATCTCGTGAGTGGGTATGCGTGCGGCGGGACGCAGGAACCCTGCGACGCCCAGAACCGGCCCTACTTCCGGCCGTATGCCGCCGTCACGCGCGGCCAGCTGGCCAAGATGACGGCCGGGGCCGCGGGTTGGCCCCTGCTGACTCCCCCTCAGCCGAGCTTCGCCGACCTGGCGCCGGGCAGCGCTTTCTATGCGTTTGGCGAAACGGCGGCCTGCCATGGGGTTGTCAGCGGCTACGCCTGCGGCGGGCCGGGTGAGCCCTGTGACGGGCAACAGCGGCCCTACTTTCGCCCGGCCCACGCGGCGACCCGGGGCCAGATCGCCAAGATCGTCGACCTGGCGCTGACCGGCAGCGCGGTCTGCGCGCCCCCGTCGCCTACCCCGGCGCACTAGCCCGGGGTGGGCGCGGCGCCGGCGCTTAGGCGCGACGCTGGCGGGCGCGCGGGGCGTCGCCGGCGCCGGCCAGGGCGGGCGGGGGCGCCTCGGCGGCGGCCGGGGTGGCGCTCTGCTTGTCGACGCGGGCCAGCAACCGCCGGTGCAGGTCGGCGATCTCGTCGGCGGTCAGGCGGGTGAGGTCGCTCTTGCCGTTGCAGTAGTGGCGGG
>DATGEF010000233.1:0-2013 GCA_035310405.1 Chloroflexia bacterium
GCGTGCTCATTGGGCGCGGCCCAGGCTGTGCCGCGCTCCAGTTGCCGGCGCGCGGCCTCGACCACCGGCGGGAAGGCGTGGCCGTGGATCAGCGCGGTGTAATTGTTGAGGCAGTCCAGCAGTTCGTTGCCGTCTACGTCGTAGAGGCGGGCGCCCGCCGCGTGCTCGATGAAGCTAGGGTACGGGCTGAAGTAGGTAGTGGTGCGCGTGTCGCCGCCCGGCAACACCTGTAGTGCCTGTGCGAAAAGTGCCGCCGATTTGGGCGTGCGCCGGCGGTATTCGGCTTCGAGCTCTTGCCGGGCTTCGCGAAAGGATGGCATAGGATAGCGACTACAGGATCGGTCTGTTCAATTGGCCAGGCTGTCCAGGTATTGATGGACAAACGCGACCGCCATGCTGCCCTCGCCCACGCCCGCCGCGCAGCGCTTGACCGAGCCCAGCCGCACATCGCCGGCGGCGAACACGCCCGGATAACTGCTCTCCAGCGGGAACGGCTCGCGGTCGAGCGGCCAGCGCGCGGAATCCAGCACCGCCCGCCCGGTGCAGATGAAGCCTTTGGCATCGGTCTCGATCTCGGCCGGCAGCCAGCCGGTGCGCGGCACCGCCCCGATGAACGAGAAGATCGCCGCCGCCGCCAGGGTCCGGCGCGCGCCGGTCTGGGTGTTCTCGATCTCCACCGCCTCCAGCAGGCCATCGCCTAGCAGCTCGTGGATCTGCGTGTGGGTCAGCACCTCGATGTTGTCGGCCGTCTGGAGGCGCTCCACCAGGTAGCTGGACATGCTCTTGTGCAGGTCGCCGCCGCGCAGGATCACCCAGACCCGCTTCAGGTGCTGCGCCAGGAACACGGCCGCCTGCCCAGCCGAGTTGCCGCCGCCCACCACCACCGCCTCATCGCCGCGGCCGGAAGCCAGCTCCATGGGCGTGGCGGCATAGTACACGCCCATCCCTTCGAAGCGCTCGTAGCCGGGCACGTCGAGCTTGTGGTAGTCGGCGCCAGTGGCGATCAGCACGCAGCGCGCCTCGACGCGCTCGCCGTCGTCTAGACGCACAATCGGCCGCGGACCGCCCAACTCCAGCCCGGCGACCGCTGACGGGGTGGAGAATTCGGCCCCGAATTTCTGGGCCTGGAGCAAGGCGCGGCTCATCAGCTCGGCGCCGGTGATGCCGGTGGGGAAGCCCAGGTAGTTCTCGATCTTCATCGAGGCGCCCGCCTGCCCGCCCGGTCCAAAGCTGTCGAGCACCAGGGTGCTCAGGCCTTCCGACGAGCCGTAGACGGCGGCCGCCAGGCCCGCCGGCCCGGCCCCGACCACCACCAGGTCGAAGGCGCGGCCCCCCAGCGGGCGCTTGAGCCCGATGGCCTCGGCCAATTGCAGGATGGAGGGACGGCGCAGCAGCGGGCCCTGGCCACAGACCACCGCCGGCATGTCGGCCTCGGCCAGGCCGAAGCGCTGGAGCAGCTCGGCCACGTCCGGCTCGGCCTCGACGCTCAGCCAGGTGAAGGGCACCTGGTTGCGCGTCAGGAAGTCGCGCAGCTCGAAGGCCGGGCGCGAGCGCTCGGAGCCGATCAAGCGCGGGTGCTGCAGGCCGGAGTCCATGATCAGGTCGGAGCGGGCGATGAAGGCTTTGAGGATGATCTCGCCCAGCGCCGGCCGGTCGACGATGATCCGGCGCAGGTCGGCGGTGGGCACGTGCAGCACCTCGGTGTTGCCGCGCGCGACGGCGGCCGACACGCTGCGCCACTGCTTGAGCAAGCTGACGCTGCCGGTGAACTGGCCGGGTCCGTGCAGGGCCACCTGGCGGGGCTGGTCGCCGGTGGGGTCCACGATCTCGACCGCACCCGACAGGACGACAAAGAAGTCGGCGGCCGGGTCACCGGCCGCGACCAGCGTCTCGCCGTCTTGCAGGCGTCGCAGGGTGCCGACCGGCCTGAGCGCCGCCAGCTCGGTCTCGTCCAGCCGGGGGAAGGCGACACTTGGGCGGGCGACAGTCTCATCGGTAGCCATATAGCGATCC
>DATGEF010000234.1:0-2269 GCA_035310405.1 Chloroflexia bacterium
GCCCGATCCCTATGACGTTGCGGAATTCGCGCGCCGCATCCTGCAGTTCCGGCAATGGATGCGCGACGCCGGGGAAGGCCAAAAACCGCTCGTCTTGAGCGAGTTCGGGGTCCTCTATGGCGCCGGCTGCTGCAACCGGCCCCTGGACGAGGGCGGGCAGGGGCTCGCCTTCATGCGCCAGGCCCTGGCCTGGCTGGAGACGAGCGGGCAGGTCGACGCGTGGGCCTGGTTCACCCTCGACAGCGGCGGCCTGGAGTACAACGGCAACCTGCTCCAGCCGGTGCGGCCGGCCGTCTTGTCGGACTTCGGCGCCCTTTACGCCGAGCATGCCCGGGCGTTCGCCCGGCCCTGAGATAAAGATGGATCTGCTCCAGAGCTTTATGCCCACCGATCGCCGGCGGGCCGCGGCCGAAGGCCGCCCGTTGCCCAGCCGCGCGACAGGCGCCGTGCTGGTCGCCGACCTGGCCCGCTTCACGCCCCTGGCCGCCGCCTATGCGCGGACCCTCGGGCCGCAGCGCGGCGCCGAAGAACTGACTCGCTTGCTCAATCAGATCTACGCCAGCCTTGTCGACGCCATCGACCACTACGGCGGCAGTGTCCTGAGCTTCGCGGGAGACGCGATGACCTGCTGGTTCCCGGATGACCAGGGCCGGCAGGCCGTGGCCAGCGGGCTCGCCATGCAAGCGGCCATGCCGGCCCTGGCCGCCCAGCTCTATCCGACCGATCCGCCCCAGCGGCTGGCCCTCAAAGTTGCCATTGCCCACGGCCCGGTACAGCGCTTCCAGGTCGGCGACCCCGCGATCCAGCTGTTCGATATGCTGGCCGGCGCCCCCTTGGCGCGCGTAGCCGCGATCGAACACCTCGTCGGGGCGGGCGAGGTGGTGGTCGCCGCGCCGACCGTCGCCGGGCTAACGGACTCGGTCGTGATCGTCGGTTGGCGAGGCGATCCGGCAACCCTGGATCGCTGTGCCGTGATCACGGCGGGAGCGGCCCCCGTGGCCCTGCCGACCCTGGCCCTCCCGCCGCTGCCGACCCTGCCGATCGCGCAGCTACGCCCGTGGCTGCTCCCGATCGTCTGGGAACGGCTGCGGCAGGGCCAGGCGATTTTTCTGGCCGAATTACGCCCCGCCGTGGCGCTGTTCCTGCGCTTCCAGGGTCTGGAGTATGATAGCGACCCGGCCGCGGCCGCCCAGCTGGATACCTATCTGCGCTGGGCGCAAGGGGTGCTGGCCGCATATGGGGGCGCGCTGATCGATCTGACGATCGGCGACAAGGGCAGTTATCTGTATGCCTCGTTTGGCGTGCCGATCGCGCATACCGATGACACGCTCCGGGCGGCGGCAGCCGCGTTGGTCTTGCGCACGCCCCCGACGACCTGCCCGGCGATCCGGGAGGTACAGATCGGGCTGCACCAGGGCGAGGTCTGGGCGGGGGCTTATGGCGGCCCCACCCGCCGGACGTATGGCGCGCTGGGTGATGCGATTAACCTGGCCGCCCGGTTGATGCAAGCGGCCCCACCCGGCACGATCCTGGCCACCCCGGCCGTCCAGCAGGCCACCGGCACCGCCTTCCATTGGACCGGCCTGCCGCCGATCATGGTAAAAGGCAAGGAGACGCCCATCGCCGTCGTGGCCCTGCACACCGCCGCGTCCCGGACCGGGCGCGGCTTGCTGGAGCCCGCCTACCGCACGCCGCTGGTCGGGCGCAGCGCGGAATTGGCCGGTCTGGAGGCCGCCCTCGACCAGACCCGCCGCGGCGCGGGGCAGATCCGCATGGTGACGGGGGAGGCCGGCCTGGGCAAAAGCCGGCTGCTGGGGGTGATGATCGGCCGGGCGCGCGCCGCGGCCGTGACCGTCCTCGGCGGGGCGGCGCAGTCGTATGGCCAGCAGACGGCGTACCTGGCCTGGCGCTCGATCGGGCGCGGGCTCTTTGCCCTGGACGAGGCGGCCGGTGCCGCCGAGGCGGTGGCCCAGATGCAGACTGCGCTGGCGGCCCTGGACCCGGCGCTGGGGCTCCGCGCCCCCCTGCTCGGGCCGGTGCTGGGACTGGATCTCCCCGAAACCGCCCTGACCGCCGGGATGACCGGCACCTTACGGCAGGCGTCGCTAGAGTCGCTGCTGGTCGACTGCCTCCGGATCTGGGCGCGGGCGACTCCCCTGGTACTGGTGGTGGAAGATTGCCACTGGCTCGACCCACTCTCGGCCGACCTGCTGGTGGCGGTCGGGCGCGCCATCGCCGACAGCGCCATCCTGCTGCTCCTGGCAACCCG
>DATGEF010000235.1:0-2312 GCA_035310405.1 Chloroflexia bacterium
CGCTCCCGTGCCGCCGCGACCCGCGCCGCGTAGGCGGCGTCGCCGGCGCCCAGCCCGGCCCAGAAGGTGTCCAGGGGCCCCTGCTCCAGCCCGGCCGGCACCAGGCTCTCGATTTGCACATCGGCCATGTTCAGGCGCAGGCCGAGCTTGCGCGCCAGGATCACAGCCTTGCGGCGGGCGTCGACGCCGGCCAGGTCGTCGCGGGGGTCCGGCTCGGCGTAGCCCGCCGCCTGGGCGGCGCGCAGCGCCACGCTGAAGGGGGTGCCCTGCTGAATCGCGCTGGTCACGTAACCCAGCGTGCCGCTGATCGCCGCTTCGATGCTCTCCACCCGGTCGCCGCTCAGCAACAGGGTGTCTAACGTGCTCAGCACCGGCAGGGCCGCGCCGACGGTGGTCTCGTAGAGCAGCCGCCCGCGGCCGGCCCGCAGCAGGGCGTCATAGCGCTCCTGATCTTCGGCCAGCGCCCATTTGTTACAGAGCACGACGTGGGCGCCGGCTTCGCGCGCCGCCCGCACGGCCGCGTAGCTGCCCGGCTCGGCGGTGACGTCGACCAGCACGAGGCCGCCCGCCGCGCAGGCGGCGCGGAAGGGCGCGACGATCGCCGGCCCCGCGTCGATCCGCGCCGCGACAAAGTGGCCCTCGGGGGCCGCGAGATCGCTCCACTGCTCGCGCAACGATCGGCCGGCCGCCTTGGCCGCCAGCACCGCCCGCAGCGCGGCCGGGCTCCAGCCCGCCGGCCGCCAGGCGAAGCCGGACCGGTCGCCCAGCCCCTGATACTGGAGCCAGGGATACCGGGCCGCCGCGGCCAGCACCTGCTCGATCAGCGCCCGGCCGACGCTGCCCAGCCCCAGCTGGACGATCCCCAGGCCCGGCGTGGCCAGTTCGCTACTCATCGGTCGCCCCGTCCAGAAATCGCGCGATCATGCCACCCAGTTGAGCGTACTCGATCAGGAAAGCGTCGTGCCCCCAGGGCGAGTCGATCTCCGCATAGTGCGCCGGGCGGCCCGCCGCCCGGAGCGCCGCGACGATCGCCCGCTGCAGGTTGGTCGGAAACAGGATATCCGAGTTGATGCCGATCGCCAACACCCGCGTCCCCCGATCGATCTGCGCCAGCGCGGCGGCCAGGCTGCCGCGGCCCTGCGCCAGGTCGTGCAGGTCCATCGCCCGCGTGAGCACCAGGTAGCTGTTGGCGTCGAAGCGGCGCACCAGGCTCTCGCCCTGGTAATACAGATAGTTCTCCACCTGAAAACGTGCCGTGGGGTCGTAATAGCTTTCTGGGTCCGCCGCGACGCGCTGGCGGGCGAATTTGCGGGCCATCGACTCGGCGCTCTGGTACGTGATCATGCCGATCATCCGCGCCAGGCGCAGGCCCTGGTCCGGGGCGCGGCCCGTGCCGTAATAGTCGCCCCCTTGCCAGGCCGGATCCTGCATGATCGCCTCGCGCCCGATCAGGTTATAGGCGATCCCCTGCGCGGGGTGCGCGAGCGTGGCGCCGATCGTGACCGCCCGGCGCACCAGGTGCGGGTAGAGCACCGCCCATTCGAGCACCTGCATGCCGCCCAGCGAGCCGCCCAGCACCGCGGCGACCCCGCGAACGCCCAGCGCCGCCAGCAGCCGGCCCTGCAGCCGGACCATATCTCGCACGGTGATCTGTGGGAAGCGGCTCCCATACGGCCGGCCGGTCGCCGGGTCCAGGCTGGCCGGGCCCGTGCTGCCCCGGCAGCCCCCGAGCAGGTTGGTGCAGATCACAAAATAGCGGTCGGTGTCGAGCGCCCGCCCGGGCCCGATCAACGGGTCCCACCAGCCTGGCCGGCTGTCGCCGGGATAGAGCCCGGCGGCGTGGGCATCGCCGGTCAGGGCGTGGCAAATGACGACCACATTATCGGCGGCCGCGTTCAGCCGGCCCCAGGTCTCGTAGGCCACCTGCACGGCGGGGAGCGTTTGGCCCCCGTCCAGCCGCAGGGGCGCCGGGTCGTGCCATTGCTGCGCGTGGGACTCGAGGGCCGGGCGGCCGTCGCCGTGGGCCGTGACCGACGGATCGTCGTCGAGGCGGCCCGCGCCGGTCCACGCCGGGGCGGCGGGGCGGGGCGCGCGACCCATCGTGAGGGGGGTGACGGTCCGGCGGGCCATCAGACCCAGCCTTCCGCGTGCAGGAGCTCGGCGATCAGCAGCACGCCCCCGGCGGCGCCGCGCACCAGGTTGTGGCCCAGCACGGCGAATTTATAGTCCAGGATGGGACAGGGCCGCAGGCGGCCCACCACCGACACCATGCCGCCGGCCGCGTCGCGGTCGAAGCGGGGCTGGGGGCGGTC
>DATGEF010000236.1:0-14563 GCA_035310405.1 Chloroflexia bacterium
GAGGGGCTACTGGACCGCTACCGCGGCGCCCTGCCGGCCGCCGCGGCGCGGCTGGAAACCGGCCTGGCGCTGGCCCGGGAGCGCGGCTATACCGATCTTTGTGCCGAGTTGGCCACCGCCCTCGGCGATTTGCTGCTGGAGACCGGCCACCTGGCCCTGGCGCGCGCCGTCCTGGAGGAGACGCTGGCGATCATCGATCGCGCGGTGGGCGTCAACCGTGTGCTGCCCCGCTGTTTGCTGAGCACGGTGGCCGCGGCCGAAGGGGACCTCACCGGGGCGGCCCACCTGCTGGCCGAAGCGCGCCGCGTGGCCGGCCCGGCGCCGCTGCCGCTGGATGCCGCCCCGATCGCGCTGGCCGCCGCCGCCCTGGCGGCAGCACAGCATGACGCGGCCGCGGTCGCGCGCTGGCTCGAGCAGGCGGCCGCCCAGCAACGGGCGCTGGGCCGGCGCTGGTACCTGGCGCGCACTCTGTCCGACCTCGCCCGGTGGCTCACCCAGACGGGCGATGCGGCGCGGGCCACCGCCTGCCGGCAGGAGGCCGGCCAGTTGTTCATCGCGACCGGGGCCGCCCACTACGCGGCCGCCCTGCTCGCCCCCGAAATCTCCTGACGATCCCGTTCTCCTAACCCTTGACATGTCATCATTTACATGCTATAGTGATGACACAACATCAATGATTAATCATGCATGACCGATCATTAACACGGAGGTGATGGCGCTATGGCCCGGAATGGTGAGCTGCGGTATTTGATCCTGGCGGCGCAGCGGGAAGGGAGCCGCCTGTTTGCCGACCAGGTGCGGCCGTTAGGGCTGACGCCGTCGCAGGCCGAGGTGCTCCGCGTGCTGCACGAGGCCCAGCCCCTGTCGCTGATCGCGCTCGGCGAGCGGCTCGTGTGTGAGACGGGCAGCCCGAGCCGGCTCGTGGACGGGCTGGTCCAAGCAGGCCTCGTCACGCGGCGGCCGTCGGCCACCGATCAGCGCAAGGTGACTCTCTCGCTCACGCCGGCCGGCGCGGCCCGTTACCAGCAACTGGCGGCGGTCGAGCAACGTTTCGACGCGCTGATCACCCAGTTCACCAGCGGCGGTGATCCGGCCACGCTGGCCGTGATCACGGCGGCACTCTGGCAGTTTGTGCAGGACAAGCCATCCGGGCGCGCGCTGGCCCGGCGGTTTCCTAATAATGGCCCAGATATCGGCAATAGCGAGGACGATACGCGAGGACGATAAGCGAGGGCGATACACGAGGACGATACACGAGGACGATACACGAGGACGATAAGGAGGCAACCCCATGATCCGTATCCATGCGATTCAAACCGGCACCGTCACGATCAAAGCCAGCCAGCCGATCGGCCGCGGGCGCGGGTTCCAGCGCCAGCTCAATATCCTGACCGACCCCCAATGGACCGCCCCACTGCCCATTTACGCCTGGGTCGTCGAGCATCCGGAGGGCGTGATCGTGGTCGATACCGGCGAAACGGCCCGCACCGCGGACCCGGGCTACTTTACGCGCTGGTCTCCCTACTTCCGGCTGGCGGTGCGCGCCGCGGTGCGGCCGGAAGATGAGATCGGCCCCCAGCTGCAGCGCCTGGGGATCGCGCCGCGCGACGTCCGCTGGGTTGTTCTGACGCATTTGCACACCGACCACGCGGGCGGGCTGGCCCATTTTCCGCAATCCGAGATCCTGGTGGCGCGGGAAGAGTACCAGGCCGCCCACGGCGTCGGGGGGCAACTGCGGGGCTACCTGCCGCAGCGTTGGCCGGCCTGGTTTCAGCCGCGCTTTGTCGACTTCGCCCCCCGGGCCGTCGGCCCCTTTCCCGAGAGCTTCGCGCTCACCCGGGCGGACGATGTATTTGTGCTGCCGACGCCGGGCCACACGCCGCACCATCTGTCGGTGGTCGTGCGCGCAGGCGAGGCGACGATCTTCCTGGCCGGGGATACCTCCTATAACGAAGCGTTGATGGTCGCCCAGACGGTCGACGGCGTCTCCCCGGATGTGGCGGTGGCCCAGCAGACCCTGGCCCGCATCCGGGCCTATGCCCAAAGCACGCCGCTGGTCTACCTGCCCAGCCATGACCCGGCCGGGGCGCAGCGCCTCGCGGCCCGCACGCCGGTGGCCGGGCCGGCCGCGCGCCCCCCGCTGGAGAGCGCGCCGGCGCTAGTGCGGGCCTAACCGCGATCACTCAGCCGGCGCGCCCAGCGTCGCCGCGGCGGCGAGGAGGGCGGCGCGGCGGCCGGCCACGGTCGCGGCGACCGCCTGGCCCAGGGCGGGCTCCTGGGCGAGGAGGGCGGCGAAGTCGGCCTGGGCCAGGCTATAGAACTCGGTGGGCTGGGTGGTGCGCACCGTCGCCGAGCGGGGCTCGCCCGCCAGCAGAGCCATCTCGCCGAAATAGTCGCCTTCGTCGAGGGTATTCACCCGCCGCGCGCCCATGCCGTCGGCCACCCGGACCTCGGCCTGGCCGCGACGGATGATGTAGAGCTTATCGCCGGGCTCGCCCTGGCGCACGACGTCGGCGCCCGCCGGGTAATGCTCGCGCATCACCCCGTCCGCCAGGGCGGCCAGCGCCGCGCCGTGTAGGCCGGCGAACAGCGGGATGGTCCGCAGCCGCGCCGCGTCCACCCCCACGCGCAGCCGCCCGGCGCTCGCCGGGTCCGTCTGCTCCGCGTAGAGCCGGGCGTAAAGGCCTCCGGCCTGCACGAGCCGGGCATGCGCGCCTTGCTCCACCACGCGCCCGCCGTCCAGGACGACGATGTTATCGGCCAGGGCAGCCAGAGTCAGCCGGTGCGTGATGCTGATCGTGGTCCGGCCGGCGGTCACGGCGGCGAGCGTGTCCAGGATCTCGCGCTCCGTCTGGGCGTCCAGGGCGCTGGTGGCCTCGTCGAGGATCAGGATCGGCGCGTCGCGCAGCAGCACGCGGGCCAGCGCCAGGCGCTGGCGCTGGCCGCCGCTCATGCGCACGCCGCGCTCGCCGAGCACCGTATCGTAGCCGGCCGGCAAGCCGGCAATATAGTGATCGAGCCGGGCGCTCCGGGCGGCGGCGACGATCTCGGCCTCGGTGGCGTCCGGCCGGCCGATGGCGATATTCTCGCGCACGGTCGTGTCGAAGATAAAGGTCTCCTGGAAGACGAGGCCGATCTGGCCGCGCAACGAGTCGCGCGTGATGGTGCGCAGGTCCTGGTTGTCAAAGCAGACCCGGCCACCCTCGGGGTCCCAGAACCGCAGCAAGAGGTTGGCGATTGTGCTTTTGCCGGAGCCGGATGGGCCGACGATGGCCAGATGGGCGCCGGCCGGAATCACCAGGCTCAGATCCTGTAAGACGGGCCGGGGGCCGCCATAGCCGAAAGTGACCGCGTCGAGGGTCATGGCCCGGGTCAGGGGCGCCAACGCCGGGGCGCCGGGCGCGTCCGCGATGGTGACCGGCGCCTCCAGCAGTTCCGTGATGCGGTCGAGGGCGCCTGCGGCACTTTCGACGGTCTGCCCCACCCCGGCCAGGGCGGCGACCGGCAGGAAGAGTGTGGGCAGCAGGCCAATAAACGCCAGGAGCGTGCCAACCGTGAGCTGGTGTTGCATGACCAGGAGCCCGCCCGCGCCGAAGACGACGAGCTGGCCCAGTGTGACGGCCAGCGCGGTGCTCGTCTCGAAGAGGGTGCCGGTCACCGTGGCCCGCAGCCCGGCCCGCAGCATGCGCAACATGCGGCCATGGTAGGCGTTGATCGCCCGCTCCTCCATGGCGAACGCCTTCACCACCGTGTGGGCCGCGAGGTTTTCCTGGATGGCCGCCACGAGCTCGCCGACGAGCTTCTGGCGGATGGCACTCGATTCCTGGAAGCGGGTGCGCAACGCCAGATAGATCACGGCGAACAGCGGCACGACGCCCAGCACCAGCGCGCCGAGGAGGGGCTGGAGCACCAGCAAGATGATCGCGGCCGCCACCGCGTTCAGCGCCATATACGGGCCGACGCTGGCTACCTGCGCCAGCGCCTGCTGCACCAGGTAGAGGTCGGCGCCGAAGCGGGCCATGATGTCGCCGACTTTGGCCTCGGCATAAAAATTGTGTGCCAGTTGCTGCAGATGGGCGAACATGCGCTCTTGCAAGGCAATCAGCACGCGCTGGGTAATGGCCGCGGTGACGTAGGCGCGCCGGGCCGCCAGGCCCGCGTTGAGCACGAAGAGGACGAAGAGGGCGAGGATGAAGCCGCCCACCGGGCCCAGGGTGCCGGCGGGGATGATCGTGTCGACCAGGTACTTGCCGGCGAGGGGCATGATCAGGGTATACACGAGGCCGCCAAGCATATAGATCAGGACTTCGATCGCGCCACGCCGGTAGGGGTGCAGCAGCGGCCCCAGGTGGCGGAAGAAGGTGCGGAAGGCCGTGCCGCGCGGGGGCGGTCGCCGCAGCCCTCCCCGCCAGGCTTCCTCTAGTGCCCCGAGGGGCCGCTGAAAGGCGGCGACCGCAGCCTGGTCGCGCCGGTCGGGATCATACATGGCCAGGAACGCGCGCACGGCGTCCAGGCCGAAAGTCTCGATCAGAAAGGCGACAAAAGAGGTGGCGGCCCGCCGGGCCCCGGCTGGACTCTCCATGGGCGCGGAGAGGGCGGGCGCCAGGCGGGCCAGCACGGTCACCGGACGGCCGGCGGCCGTCTCGCTGCGCACCCAGGCGTGGGCATCGGGCACGCTCGGCCCGACTCCGAGGCGCGCCGCGGCCACGCCCGCGATCCCGTCGATCAGCAAGGGGGCGGCGGCCGCCCGCGACCCGTACCAGGCCGCGACCAGCTGGCGGGTGAGCGGCCAGATAAGCGGCTCGCCCGGCGCCTCCGGCTGGACCACCCGCACGATCGCGGTCGCCGCCATCTGCGCCAGGACGCCGTCCGGGCCGCTGGCCGCGCCGAGGGCCGGCGCGGCTGGGGCCGCCAGGGGATCGCTCAGGTAAATGGCGACGGAGGCGTCCCGGCGGGCGGGTGGGGGGGCCAGCAGCTTTTCCAGGGTGTCCGCCGCCTGCTCGGCGGCATGGAGCTCCGCGGGGGCCCGCTTGCCGGCGTACGATCCTTCGGGCGCATACACCGTCACATGCTTCCCGGGATAGCGGCGCCAGGCCGGCGCCACCGGGCGCGCAACCCCCAGGTCGATGCTGGCATCCATCGCGCCCCACCTCCTCCCCATCCGCTCGCGGCGCCATTATACCACGCCCGGGGGCAGGTGGCCCGATTCTTGCTCTCGAACGGCCGAAAGTCCGGCGTTAGAAAGCGAGGTTGGCAGCGTATGGGTACGGCACAGCAGCGGGGAAGGCGGCGGCGCTTGGCGCTCCTGGTGATCGGGTTAGGAGTCTGCGTGTGCGCGCTGATCGGGGGGCCCAGCGCCGCCCCGGCCGCGGCCCAGGCCCCGGGCCGAACGACGGCGGCACCCTCCCAGGCCGCCGCGCCCCCCGTCAGCGCGCCGCTCGCCTTTGGCGGGCCGGCGAGCAAAGCCCACCTGGCCGCCCCGGCGGCCGGCGCCCCGGCGGCAGCCTCGGCGGCGAGCCCTGATGGTAACAACATTGTCTGGATTCTGGTGGTGGGCTGCGGGCTGCTGCTGATCCTCGAAGGGGGCGCCCTGACCCTGGCCACGCGCGCCGGGCAGTAACCCCCGGCCGCCCGGGGGACCCCCAGCGGCTGAAGCCGCGGCAACGCCGGGCGAAGCCCGCCTGCGCGGGCTGGTCGGATCTTCGCCGTCAGCAGTGATTACTATTTCATTTCAGATGCGCAACGACTCTGAAATTTCAGTCATACTTGTATCCCGTGTTAGCTAATTCCCATAAGAACCCCTCAACTCCGTGTCGGACGTACTCGGAAGGGTCGTTCCTCATTTGCACTAATTCAGCATAAGCCTTCCTGGAGAGAGAATCATCACCCGAGGAATCCACTATGTGCTCTAACCCATGACTTACCCACGACCTCTGCACTTCATCTTCAACACTCCGGAGACGGCGTAGCGCCTGGAATGCTTCTTCATTCTTGTATTGCTCTCCTAGCAATACGCTGATCATGACCCAAGACATGTGGTCCTTAAATCTCGCGTAGCTACTTTCCAGCGAGGGCAGGAGCCGCTCTTTTTGTCGCTCCGATAGATCCTCCCACTGGAAGTCCAAAACGTTAAGCAGGTGATATGATCCCTCCAGGTCCAGGAAGTCTTGGCGATTCATCAAGTCCAGAAGCGAATCAAAGCTGCGCTCCGGAAAATGGCCCCTTTCTATCGACAATGTACCCAGTTGGTAACCAGCCGCTTCCAGCTGTTCACCATCGCCAGCAGCGATGGTGTGATTGATCATCGCCCAGAGGTCTGCTTCGTCTATTTCCTTCATTGTAGACTCCTTCCTGCCACCCACCCAAGCCAGAGATATTTCCTGCCGTTTGGTAGGGCCCTCGGCCAAGAGACCATGCTCAACCCGAGGTTTAACATGCCCGTTCACGGCAGGCCAAAGTTAGAAGTGCCCCCATAGTAGAGGCCTGGACAAAGAGCAAGGGGGGCCGGCAGCGCGCTGCCGGCCCCCCTTGCTCTTTGTCTCACTGGAGCTCCCTGACGAGGATTCGAACCTCGAACCTAGCGGTTAACAGCCGCCCGCTCTACCGTTGAGCTATCAGGGAAAATCGTCTAATCGTTGCGATTATACCCCAGGCGGGGCCAATATGTCAAGGTCACCGAAATTTGCTATACTACGGGGGGCCCGCGCTCAGGGCCCGAGGAGGAGCAGGGAGTTGCCGGATAGTGCGCACACCGCGGGCCCGTGGGGCTGCGTTTGGGACCTGGATGGGGTGCTGGTGGACAGCACGGTCGCGCACAAGGGCGCCTGGCAGGCCCTGGCGGCGGAGCTGGGCTATACCTATCCCGACGAGCTCCACACCCAGACGTTTGGCCTGCGCAACCCCGACATCATCCGCATCGCCTGGGGCGTGACCGCGCCGGCCGACCGGGTGGCGGCCTGGGGCGACCGCAAAGAATCGCTCTTCCGCGCCCAGGCGCAGACCTTGCAGCCGTTGCCCGGCGCGGCCGCGCTGGCGCGTGACCTGCACGCCCACGGCTGGCGGCAGGCGATTGGCTCGTCCGCCCCCCAGGCCAACATCGCGGTCTTGCTGGACGTGCTCGGCCTGGCCGGTCTGTTCGCGGCCTGCGTCTCGGGCGACGAGGTGCCGCACGGCAAGCCGGACCCGGCGATCTTCCGCACCGGCCTGGAGCGGCTGGGGGTGGCGCCGAGCCACGGCGTCGTGATCGAAGATGCCGTCGCCGGGGTGCAGGCGGGAGTCGCGGCCGGCGCCTTCACCGTCGGCGTGACCAACACCCGCGCCCGCGCCGACCTGGTCGCCGCGGGCGCCCACCTGGTCGTCGACAGCCTGGCCGAGCTGAGCGCCGCGCGGCTGGAAGCGCACGTGCGCCGGCGTAATGCGTGATGCCCTACGTCTATCTCTTGCTCTGTGCCGACGGCAGTTATTACACCGGGTGGACGACGGACCTGGTCCGGCGGCTGGCGGCCCACCAGCGGGGGCGCGGCGCCCGGTATACGCGGGCGCGCCGGCCGGTGCGCCTGGCCTATGTGGAAGAGCTGGCCGCGGCCCGCGCCGCCCGCCAGCGCGAATACCAGCTGCGCCACCAGAGCCACGCCGCCAAGCGCGCCCTGGCCGCAGCCCATCCGCCCCCGGCGATCGGGCCGGGGACCGCAGTGAAGGAGACCCCCCTGATGAGTGGACTGACCGAGTTGACCGTCACCGGCTTTCTGGACGCCCTGGCCTCCAGCACGCCCACGCCGGGCGGCGGCAGCGCCAGCGCGTTGGCCGCGGCCATGGGCGCCGCGATGGTCGCCATGGCCTGCAACCTGACTGTGGGCCGCGAGAAGTTCCAGGCGGTCGAGGCCGATCTGCGCGCCGTGCTCACGCAGGCCACGGCGCTGCAGGCCCAGCTGACGGCCGCGGTCGACGAGGATACGCGGGCCTACGACGCCGTCAGCCAGGCCTATAAGCTGCCCAAAGCGAGCGACGCCGAGAAGCAGGCGCGCACGGCGGCCATCCAGCAGGCCCTGCAAGGGGCGAGCGAGGTGCCGTTGCGCGTGGCCCAGGCGGCCGCCGACGTTGCCCGGCTGGCCCAGGTGGCCCAGGCGAAGGCCAACCCCAACGTGGCCAGCGACGCCTACGTGGCCGAGCTGCTGGCGCGGGCCGGCCGCGACGGGGCGATCGCCAATGTCGAGATCAACCTGAGCGCGATCGCCGATCCCGCGTTCGTCACGCGCCTGCGGGACGCCGTCGGCCGGCTGCGGGGCTGAGCCCGGTGCCCGACACGCTGATTATTGGCGGCGGCTGCCATGGCGCCAGCCTGGCCTATCATCTCTGCGTCCGCGGGCTGCACGATGTTGCCCTGGTCGAGCGGCGGGGCCTGGCCGGCGGCAATACCGGCAAATCGGGTGCCATCGTCCGCCAGCATTATTCCACGCCGGCCACCGCCGCGCTGGCCCACCGCGCCCTGCACGTCTTCCAGCACTTCGCCACGATCGTCGGCGGGCCGATCGACCCCGGCTTCCGCCAGACCGGCCTGCTGGTGCTGGCCGGGCCGGACGAGGCGGAGGCCTTACGGGCCAACGTCGCGATGCAGCAGGGCCTGGGCATCGGCACGGAGCTCGTCGATGGGGAGACGGTGCGGGCGATCGAGCCGCGGCTGGCGCCGGGGGCGGCGACGGCCTACTGCTGGGAGCCCGAGGCCGGCTATGCCGACCCGGTCGCGACTACCGCGGCCTATGCCCAGGCCGCCGTGGACCGCGGCGCCACCCTGCACCTGGACACCACCGTGACCGCGATCCGGGTGGCCGGGGATCGGGTGCAGGGGGTCGAGACGAGCCGCGGCTTCCTGCCGGCTGCGCGGGTGGTCGTGGCAGCCAACGTCTGGGGCCCCGCCTTGCTGGCGCCGCTCGGCGTCGCGGTGCCGATCGTGCCCAGCCGCCACCCGATCGTACAGCTGCGCCAGCCCGCCGACTTCGGCGCTCCCCACCCCGTCGTCATCGACCTGCGTCGCAAAGTCTATCTGCGCCCCGACGGGGCCACCAGGACCTGGGTCGGCTCGGTGGACGACGCCGACGCGGCGACCCCGGCCGTGCCCGACCGCTACCACGAGGGCGTGACCCAGGATGAGATCGTCCAGTTGAGCGGGGCCGCGGCCGGGATGCTGCCGGCCCTGGGCCCGGCCATCCGGAAGGGCGGCTGGGCCGGCCTCTACGACGTGACCCCCGATTGGCAGCCCGTACTGGGCGCGGCCCTGGGCCCGGCCGGCCTGTATCTGGCGCTCGGCTTCAGCGGCCATGGCTTCAAGCTCTGCCCGGTGGTCGGCGACCTGCTGGCCCAGCTGATCACCACCGGCGAAGCCCCCGACCTGCATCCTTATCGCCCCACGCGCTTCGCCGAAGGCCAGCTCACCCAGGGGCTGTACGCGGGCGTCGTCGGGTAGGGGGCGAGGGACTTCGCTATGGGCAGCAGGAGATTACAGGACCGTGTCGCCCTCGTGACCGGCGCGTCGAGCGGCATCGGGTGGGCGACGGCGCATGCCCTCGCGCGCGAGGGCGCGCGCCTGGCGCTGGTGGCGCGGCGCGCGGCGGCGCTGGAGGCGTGCGCCACGGCGATCCGGGCGCGGGGTGGCGCGGCGCTCGTGCTGCCCGCCGATGTGACCCAGCCGGACGAGGTCGCGCGGGCGGTCGACGCCACGTTGGCGCGTTGGGGCCGGGTGGACATCCTGGTCACGAGCGCCGGGGCCTACATCCGCAGCCCCATCGCCACCATGACGGCTGCCACGGTCGAGCGGTCCCTGGCCGTCAACTTCTACGGCACCCTCTACCCGGTGCTCGCCGTGCTGCCCCACATGCGCGCGCAGCGGCGCGGGCACCTGGTGCTGGTCAGCTCGATGGACGGCAAGAAGGGTTTGCCCCGCGACGCTCCGTATGTGGTCGCCAAGTTCGCCGTCGCGGGCTTCGGCGATGTCCTGCGCCAGGAGTTGCACGGCAGCGGCGTTTACGCCACCACCGTCTTCCCCGGCCGGGTGGATACGCCGCTGATCGCCACGCTCCGGGTGCCCTGGATCTCGCCCAAGATCCCGGCCACGGCGGTGGCGCGGGCCATCATCCGCGCGATCGACCGGCGCCAGGCCGAGGTGATCCTGCCCTTCCCGGCGCGCGCCCTGCTCTATGCCCACACCCTGTCGCCGCGCCTGGCCGATTGGGCGACCCGCCTGCTGCACCTGGAGGGCTGGGAAACGCCGGCGCCCGGCGCGACTACGCAAGGAGACCTGGTCAAATGACTATTCCGCTGCCCACCGCTCCAGCGCGGCCCACGCACGCCTGGCTGCGCCGCACGCACATCGCGTTCGTGCCGGGTCCGAGTACCCCGCTCCTCGACGCGACCGTGGCGACGATCCTGCGCTGTTTCGACGCGCAGGGTCACCAGATCCAGGCCGCGCCCGAGGCGACGACCGACGCGATCCTGACCACGGCCCGCTTCGGCGAGCCGCTCGACTGGCGCACCGCGTTGATGTTCGCCGCCCGCCGGCGGTTCGGCCTGCCCGCCACGCCCCCCGTCTATACGCTCGTCCACGTCCACCCGGCGGTGCTGGACGAAATGCTCGGCCGGCTCGCGGCGGCGCTGGCGAAAGACCCGCCCGACCCGGCCGACTTTGCCTTTCCGGGCCTGGCGCCGACGGCCCACCAGGTACTCGTGGAACACGGGCGCCGGGGCGGGCCGATCCTGGCCCTGGAGCGGATCATGCAGGCCTGGACCAAAGGCTTCCGCGTCCTGCTGGTCGTGGGCGACGACCGGCCCTTGTACGCCTACCACTTCGACCTGGTGGGTGCCTACCCGGTCAGCGATGGCGCCGACCCCGCCGCCTTCTACGCCGATGTTGTGCTCCGCATCGCCACCACGGTCAGCACCAGCGATGTGACGGACCATGCTCTCGGCGGCCCGCCGATCCCCCAGGCCGCCTGGCGGGAACTGGCCACGCCGCCGGCGATGTGCCGGGCGGGGCGGGAGTTCGGCGCGCGCGACTTCTTCACCGACCCGGTGCGCATCGCGGAGCTGGTCCATGTGCCGGCGGTGCCCGGCGCCGTCGCCAGCCAGTACAGCGAAGGCTGTTTCGCCACCTGGGAGCCGGCCCTCGGCGCCCTGCTCACCACCATCACCGGCAGCGTGCGCGCCGTCGACAAAGGGAAGATCACCGAGGACGAAATCGCCGTGATCGTGGGCCTGCGGCCTGACCGGACCGGCGCCCTGGTCCGCCACGTCGAAGGCAAGCGCAACGACCCGCCGTCGTCCGAGGCGGTGGAGCTCTTCGATCTCGGCACCGCCCTGCCGCGCGTGGCCCTCCCCGGCGGGAACCCGGCGGCGCGCGTGCCCGTGGTGCGTTCTAGCCTCCACGGCCATCGGGGCATCGCCGCCTACGATCCGCGCCGGGTTGAGTTCGCGCCGCTCGACCCCCCGTACTACCATTACCTGGTGTCCTGCGCCACGGCCGGCCAGGCCCAGGGGGTCACGGCCGCCTTCGCCCGCGCCGTCGCGCTCCGGGACCCGGCGGACCCGCGCCAGGTGGTGTTCACCGTCCTGCCCGGCCACGGCGTGATCTTCGCCGAAAAGTGGGTGCCGGGGACGGCGCCCTACCAGACGATCTGGGAATATATGGACGCCGGCTACATCCAGACCGCGAGCCGGGTGCCGCAGGGCGTGATGGGCTACATCCCCGGCCCGGACGGGATGATGGTGCTGCGCACGGGAGCTTAGATCCGCTCGAAGACGGCCGCGATGCCCTGGCCGCCGCCGATGCAGAGCGCGGCCACGCCGAAGCGGCCCCCGCGGCGGCGCAGCTCATAGAGGAGGGTCAGCGCCAGGCGGGTGCCGCTGGCCGCGAGCGGGTGGCCGAGGGCGATCGCCCCGCCGTTGACGTTCACGCGCTCCCGATCCAGGTGCAGCTCTTGCTCGACGGCCAGGTATTGCGCGGCGAAGGCCTCGTTGATCTCGATCAGGTCGATCTCGCCCAGGGTCAGGTCGGCCCGCTTCAGCGCGGCGCGGATGGCCGGGGCGGGGCCGATGCCCATGACCGCCGGATCCACCCCGACGACGGCCCAGGAGACCAATCGGCCGAGCGGCTGGAGCTTGTGCGCCGCGGCAAAGGAGTGGCTGCTGACCACGACGGCCGCCGCGGCGTCGTTGATGCCGCTGGCGTTGCCCGGGGTTACCGTGCCGCCCTCTTTGAAGCGCGGCTTGAGGCGGGCCAGGCTCTCCAGCGTCACTTCCGGCCGCGGGTGCTCGTCGGCGGTGACCTCGATCGCCGCCCCGCGCTTGTCGTGGCCCGGCGCCGGCACGATCTCGGCGGCTAGCCGGCCCGCCCGGATCGCGGCGCCCGCCAGCTGCTGGCTGCGCAGGGCAAACGCGTCCTGCGCGGGCCGGGAGATCGCGTAACGCTCGGCCAGATTCTCGGCGGTCAGGGCCATGCTCAGCCCGCTGTAGCTGTCGGTGAGCGCGGACCAGAGCGAGTCCTGCAGGCGCCCATCCTGGCCGAGATCCAGCCCCCAGCGCCCGCCATACAGCACATGCGGCGCCTGGCTCAGGTTCTCGGTGCCGCCCGCGAGCGCACATTGCGACTCGTCGAGCAGGATACTCTGGCCGGCGGTCAAGATCGCCTGGAGGCCGCTGCCGCAGAGCCGGTTGACCGTCAGGGCCGGCACTTCCCGGGGGATGCCGCACCGCAGGCCGATATGGCGCGCCTGGTAGACCGCGTCGGCGCTGGTCTGCAACACGTTGCCGAAGACGACATTGTCGACCTCGGTGGGCGCCACCCCGGCCCGGGCCAGCGCGGCAGTGCCGGCCACGACCCCGAGCTGGGTGGCCGTCACCTGGCGGAAGGCGCCCCCGAAGGTGCCCACGGGGGTGCGCGCCCCGTCGAGAATCACGATATCTTTATTGAACCCCATGGATCGCTCCTATACTGGCTGGATGATTAATTCTGGCACCATTATACCACCAGCAGCCAGGGCCCGGCCCTCGCCCGTGAAATTTCACAGATCTGGGTAAGGCGGGTAATTAAACAGATCAGGTATTGACGGGTCTTATACCCGGTGCTATAGTAAAAGAGCATCGGCGCACACCACTCAGATCCAAACTTTGGTGAAATTTCATATAATAGCTACGGTACGCTATAAGGAGACGGCAATGAAGTCAGTACATCTCTGGTCGCCCGGCCGCGGGCGCCGCCCAGTAGCCCAGTTGTTGGCGATCTTGGCGCTGGTCCTGAGTGTGTCTCTCGGCTACCTTGCGGCCTCCCGGCCGGCGCCCACCTATGCGGCGTTTCCATCCGCGGCCTCGACGAACGCCTATAGCTGGCTGCAGATGCAGCAGCGGCCCACGGGGCTGGTGGAGAGCTTCGAGAACGGCGGCAGCGCAGCCAATATGGCCGTCGTCTACGACGAGGCCGTGGCCGCGGAAGCTTTCCTACTGATGAACGATGTTGCCCGCGCCAAGCAGGTGCTGACGGCCCTGCGAGGGCTCCAGCAGCCGGACGGGGGCTGGTATAACATCTACAACTGCAACGACTTGAGCGTGATCGAGTGGCACCGCGACGTCGGCCCGGCCGTCTGGGTCGCGCTGGCCGTCGCCAAGTATGAGCAGCAGACCGGCGACATCACCTCGTATCGTCAGATGGGCAGCAGTGCGCTAAGTTTCGCTTACGGGTTCCAGCAGAGCGATGGCGGGATCAACGGCGGCTTCGAGGCCGAGACGGTCGGCGTCGGCTACCACTCCTGGGGCTCGACCGAGCATAACATCGACGTCTATGCCGCCTCCCTCTATTACCCGGGCTTTGCCGCGCAGGCGGCGCAGGTGCGCTGGTTCCTGGACAATACGGTCTGGGACGGGGTGAACAACCGCTGGGACGGAGGTCGGGCGGACCCGCGCGACCCGCTGGACGTCAACGCCTGGGGCGTGAGCGCCCTGGGGGCCAGTGGCGTGCATAATTACGGGGCAGCGCTGGACTACGTGCTGACCCATCACCGCAACACGCAGAACGGTATCGACGCCTTCGACTTCGACAGCGACCGCAACGACATCTGGTTCGAGGGCACCGGGCAGATGATCGTGGCCTTCAAGGAGGTCGGGCGCACCAGCGACGCGAGCTATTTCTTCAGCCAGCTGCTCAAGGGGCAGGCGGCGAACGGGGGGGTGCCGTACTCGCTGCTGGGCACCAGCAACGGCTACTGGACGATGTCGGCGGCCCATGCCGTGTCGAGCGCCAGCTGGCTGATCTTCGCCGATGCCGGCTTCAACCCGCTGAAGCCGGGCCCCGGCAACATCAGCACGGCCACGCCCACGCCGGCCCCGGGCACCGCGACTTCGACGGCGACGAACACCCCGCTGGCGCCGGCGACGGCGACGGCGACGGCGATAGCCACGGCGACCCGCACGCCGACCGCGCCGCTCGCCACGGCCACGCGGACCAGCACCCCGCCGCCCAATACGCCGACCGTCGCGCCGACCAATACACCCACCGTCGTGCCGACCACTACGCCGCCACCGA
>DATGEF010000237.1:0-10834 GCA_035310405.1 Chloroflexia bacterium
CACGTTCCCGCCTTTGCAGACCCTGGATGCCCGCCCGACCAATCTGCCGGCGCCCGCCACCCCCCTCATCGGCCGGGAGCAGGAGCTGGCGGCGGCGACGGCGCTGGTCCAGCGCGCCGATGTCCGGCTCGTCACCCTTACCGGGCCCGGCGGGATCGGCAAGACCCGGCTCAGCCTCCAGATCGCCGCCACCCTGCGCGATGAATATGCGGACGGCACCTGGCTCGTGGAGCTGGCCGGCATTCGGGACCCGGCCCTGGTGGGCTCAAGCATTGCCCAGGCGCTCGGGGTCCGCGAGGTGGCCGGCGAGTCCTTGCCCACGACCCTGCAGGCCTATTTGCGGTCCCGCACGTTGTTGCTCGTCCTGGACAACTTCGAGCATGTGCTGGATGCGGCGCCCCTGGTGGCCGACCTGCTGGCGGCGGCACCCGGCCTGCAGGTGCTGACCAGCAGCCGCGAAGGGCTGGATCTGTACGGCGAGCACGAATTCGCCGTCCCGCCCCTGGCGCTGCCCGATCCGGGGCGGCTGCCGGGCGTAGAGCAGTTGACTCAGTATGCCGCCGTGCGCCTGTTTGTCGACCGGGTGGTGGCGCGGGATGCCGGCTTCGCCGTCACGCCGGCGACCACGGCGGTGGTCGCCGAGATCTGCCTGCGGCTCGACGGCTTGCCACTGGCTATTGAATTGGCGGCCACGCGCTGTAGCCAGCTGGGCGTGGAGGGGCTGCGGGCGCAGCTCAGTGCGCGCCTGGGGGTTTTGGTGGGAGGACCGCGCAATCATACCGCCCGCCAGCAGAGCTTGCGGGGCGCGATCGCCTGGAGTTACGACTTGCTGGCGCCCACGGATCAGCAGGTCTTCCGCCAGCTGGGGGTGTTTGTGGGGGCCTGGACCCTGGCGGCCGCCACCGCCGTCGTGGCGCTCCCGTCCGAGCCGGACCCGGCGCCGGCCGGCCGCGCCGCATTGGGCCGGCTGGTCGACAAGAGCCTGCTGCGGCAAGGGACGGCGCCCGACGGAGAGTCGTCGTACCAGATGCTGGAAACGATCCACGAATACGCGCGCGAGCAGCTGGCGACACGCGGCGAGCTGGACACCGTGCGGCAGCAGCATGCGGCCTACTACCTGGCCCTGGCCGAACAGGCGGAGCCCGAGCTCACCGGCCCACAACAACGCGCGTGGCTGAACCGGCTGGAGGACGCGCACGGGAACTTCCGCGCGGCCCTGGCCTGGGCGCTGGAGCAGGGGCAGGCCGAGCTCGCCCTGCGGCTGGGCGGGGCGCTGCGCCGCCTCTGGGACAAGCACGGCCACCTGAGCGAGGGCCGGCGCTGGCTGGTCGCGGCCCTGGCCCTGGATCGCCAGGCGGCCCCCGCCGCCCGGGCCAAAGCGCTGAACGGCGCCGGGTCGCTGGCGCGCATGCAGGGAGACTATCCGGCGGCGCGCGCCTTTCACGAAGAATGCTTACAGGTCCGCCGGGCGCTGGGCGATCGCCCGGGCGTCGCAGCCTCGCTCCACAACCTCGGGCTGCTCGCCCAGGAACAGGGCGACTACCCGACGGCGCAGCGTCTGCTCGAAGAGAGCCTGGCCGACTGGCGCGCGTTGGGCGACTCCTGGGGGATCGCCTCGCCGCTCGCCGTCCTGGGGAGTATTGCGGCCGCCCTGGGGGACTATCCGCGCGCCCGCGGCTTACTCGAAGAGAGCCTGGCCCTCTTCCGCGCCCTGGATGATCAATCCAACATCGCGGACCGGCTCAATAGCCTTGGCTGGGTCGCGCTCTACCAGGGTGATGGACCCGCCGCCCGGCGCTGGTATGGGGAGAGCCTCGCCTTGGTCCAGGAGCTCGGCGATAAGATCGCGACCGCCCATTGCCTGGAAGGCTTGAGTCTGGTTGCCGTGCTGCAAGGCGACCCGACCCGCGCCGCGTGGCTCGCGGGGGCGGCGGGGGCCTTGCGGCAGGCCATCGACTCGCAGATGCCGCTGGTCGATCGCCCCCATTATGAGCAGGGGCTGGCGCGGGCCCGCGCGAGCGTGGACGCGGACGCCTGGGCGTCCGCCTGGGCGGCGGGCGCGGCTCTGGCCCTGGACGACGTCCTGGCCGCCACCCGCCGCTGGGCCCTGTAAAGTGCCTCGTGCAGCTTTTGACACGGCCCCGACCGTTCGGCTATACTGGAAACGTCATTTTGGACGTCTGTTTTGTCGCCGCCGCCGACTAGCCGGGTAACAACTGGTGACTACGACCCCCACATCCCCATCCGAGACGCCTGTCCGGCGCGTCGTCTTGCGCGATCCGGCGCCCGCCGGCCCCGACCCGCCGGCGGGCCCGTCCATGGCCGGCGCCCCGGCCCGCCCGATCGTCACGCCCTGGAGCCCGGAGGCCGCACCCGGCGCCCGCCCGCCGCCGCTCCCCGATCCGGGGCCGCGGCCAGCGGGTGTGATTCCGGCGCCCGGCGGGCGGGCCGGGGCCTTCGGCCCGGCGCTGCGGCGGGTCTGGGCGGCGCGCGGCGTCTGGCTGGCGGGCCTGGCGCTGGGGGTGGGCGCGGCCGGCGAATGGTTGCTCTTCCTGGAGTCGCTCCGCGGGCTGGCGGCCGCCGTCCTCGTGTTGGCCATGCTGCTGGGGGTACTGGCCTGGAGCGGCACGCGGGAAGCGCCGCTGCTGGCCGCCGATCCCACGCGCGCTTGGTGGCGAATCGCCTGGCGGCGTGAGCTGGTGCTCCGCGGCGCCGGAATCGCGCTGGCCGTCGCGCTGATCGGGGCGGCCGTCGACTCCTACCTGGCCGCGCCCGAGGCCATCTTTGGCGCCCAGGGCTGGTTCTGGGTGGCGAGCATGAGCATATTGCTCTTCTCCTGTAGCGAGTGGTACCCGCGCGCGCCGCGGACCCCCGATCCGGGCCCCCCCTGGACCCGGGCCGAGGGCGCCCTGTTTCTGGGCCTGCTGGCCCTGGCGCTGGTCACCCACCTCGCCTGGCTGGACGAGATCCCCTGGCGCTTCCATTTCGATGAGGGCTTCGCCTTCACCGAGATTATGCGCTATTATCGCGGGCCCTTGATCCCGCTGTTCACCACGACCTGGCATGAGACCAGCCTGCCGAGCCTCTTCTTCGCCTTCGAGGCTGGCCTCATGCGCTTCACCGGGATCGGGCTGGCCGGCACCCGACTGGGCGTGGCTCTGATCGGCACCTGCCTGGTGATCCCGGTCTATGGCATCGCGCGCCTGGCCTGGGGCCGCCTGGCGGCCGCGCTCGCCGGCTTCGCCATCGCGGTCTCGGCCGCCGCGGTCCACTACAGCCGGGTCTCGATTCTCAACATCATCACGGCGTTCTGGTGGGCCTGCTGCTGCTACTTTCTGCTGCGGGGCTTGCGCTCGCGCCGCCCGGGCGATTTTGTCTGGGCCGGGCTGATCGCGGGCACCAGTATGTACACCTACTATGGCACCCGCCTATTGCCCTACCTGCTGCTGGCCTTCCTAGGCTACCTGCTGGTGTGCCACTGGCGGGCGGCCCGCGAGCGGCTGGGTCATTTTGCCCTGGTGGCGATCGGCTTCTTCGCCGGGTTCGGGCCCCTGCTCGGCTACTTTCTGCGCAACCCGGCCATGTGGGCGAGTCGGGGCCTCAGCGTCATGATGGTGCCCGCGGTGATCCCCAGCACCTGGGCCGGCTGGGTGCAGGACTGGAACATCCTGGCCCCCCTGGCCTGGTCTAACTACCTCGGCTTGAGCGCGATCCCGGGCCGCGACACCGTCTACTATGCGCCGCTGTTGCTCGCCCCCGAGGCGCTGCTGCTGACCCTCGGCGCTGGCGTCTTGATCTGGCGCTGGCGCCAGCCCGCGGCCTTTCTGTTACTACTCTGCGGTCTGGGCGTCGTCCTGACCGGCGGGACCCTGCTCGACTCCACGACGATCCCGAACTTCGCCCATTGGACGCCGGCTTTTGGCGTGTTCTACCTCGCGCTGGTGCTGCCGCTGGCCCTCGGGCTGGGCGCCCTGCGGCGGCTGCACCGCGCGCTCTGGCTGGTGGGGTGTGCCCTCCTCGTGGTCGCCCTCGCCGGCGATGCCCTGGCCAACGCCCAGTCCTATCTGATCGACTACCCGGCCAAAGTGCCGCCGGACCACTCGCTTGAAGCCCTCCAGGGCCGCTTTATCGAGCAGGTCGGGCCCCAGACCCAGGTCTACATCGTCGGCCCGAGCTGGCAGAGCTTTAACCCCGAGGTCGCCGGCATGATGGGGCCGCAGACCCCGGCGAGCGAGCTGTATAACGTAGACCAGGTCTTGCCCCTGACCAGCGGCAGCGACCACGACCTGGCCTTTGTCTTCTTTAACGATCAATTCTCGAGCGTGCCGCTGGTGCAAGCCTACTATCCGGGGGGCCAGACGGCGGAGGTGCAAACCCCCGACGGTAATCATGTGGCCACCAGCTACCGGGTGTCCGCGGCCCAGGTAGTGCGCACCTATGGGGTGCAGGTGCAGGTGGCGACCGCGGGCGTGGGCAGCCAGGTGCAGGCGCAGGGGGTGGTGACGGCGGTGGGGCGGCTGCCGGCCGGCCCGGCGATCCAGTATCCGGCCCAGATCACCTGGAGTGGTGCCCTGTTTGCGCCGGCGTCCCTCCCGATCCGCCTCGTCACCCAGGGCGGGGCCCCGGCCACGATCACGGTCGAGGGCCGCCCGGTGAGCGCCGGCGTCCCGGTGCCGATCACGCCCGGCTGGGTGCGCTTCGCCGTCCAGGCGCGGCTGGAGCGTCCCATCCCCCTCCAGTTGCTGCTGCAACAGGGGGATGGCAGCCCGGCCGCGCCCGATCGCTTCCACCTCTGGCCGTTTACCGCGCCGCCCGGGGCCGGGGGACCAGTGACCATCCCCGCGCCTCAGCCATAAGTACGGCCCTTCCAGCGCATGCCCCGCCCGCTCACGTACCGCCAGGCCGACCAGAGCAACATGCCGTCGCCCAGCAGCACGGCCAGGGGATAGGTCAGCGCGTAGCCGGGGCTGATCCCCAGGTAGTGGTCGATCGCGCCCCGCAAGGCCAGCAGCGGCAGCACTTGCGCCAGCCCGAGCCCCACCCGGCGGGCGGCCCGCGCCCGTTCGGGTGCCGCCGGGGCCCGGGCGAGGGCCAGCACCGCGATCGCCAGACGGATCGGGGGGAGCAACCCGTAGCCGCTCAAGAGGGCGAGAGTCAGCACCACCCGGGGGACGCTGCGCCCCGCGGCCGGGAAGAGCGTTTTGCTGAATCCGTCCCAGAGCTGGCCCAGGCTGGCGTAGACGCGGGCGCGCAGGATGGCGCGCCCCGGGGCCATCTGGAGCCGGTAGCCGGCCGCCTTGACCCGCCGGGCCAGCGCCCAGTCCTCGGCGACCTCCCCGCGCACAGCCGCCGGACCGCCGACGGCGTCATAGACGGCCCGCCGCAAGAGGATAAATTGCCCGTTGGCCGCGGCCACGGGGCTGGCCGGGTCGTTGACCTGGTGCATGAAGCCGACCAGCAGGGTATAGAGCTCGCCGGCATGCGGCACGAGCACGCGCTCCCAGAAAGAGCCGAGCTCCAGCCGCGGCAGGAGGGTCAGCAGATCGGCCGCGTGGTCCCCGGCATAGGCCAGCGCGGCCGCCAGGGCCAGGGGCGCCAGGCGCATGTCCGCGTCGACGGTCAGCACCCAGACCGCCGCCGGATCCGCGGCCGTGAGGCCCTGCTGGATCGCCCAGTTCTTGCCCGTCCACCCGGCCGGCAAGGGCGCGCCCGGCACGATCCGCAACCGGCGGGCGCCGGCCGCCAGGTGCCGCAACGCGGCCGCGGTGCCATCCGTCGAGCTGTCGTCGACGGCGATCACTTCAAAGTGCGGATACTGTTGGGCCAACAGCCCGCCGATGCAGCCCGCGACATTAGCCGCCTCGTTGCGCAACGGCACGATCACGCTGACGAACGGGGCGGGGACCCCCGCCGGCCAGGGCCGGGCGAGCACTTCCTGGCCGGCCCGGGCATTGCGCAGCAGCGCCAGCGCTACGCTCGCCGTCACCCCGCTCAGGATGATCGTATCGCGCACATCCGCGTCGGCGATCGGCCAGGATCGCCAGGCGGCGCGCCCTGGCCGGCCAGGGGCGCGGGTCAGGGGGCGATCCCGCCACAGGACACGCTCCCCGTGAGGGAGAGATCGACGATCTTGGCGATCTGGCCGCGGGTGGCCTGATTGTACTGGCGGAAGTAGGGCCGGTTCGTGCTATCACACGGCTCGCCCGCGCCGCCACATGTATAGCCCGAGATCACGCCGTGGCAATAGGCCGTCTCCACGAATTGGTAGAAGGCGGTGCCCGGCAGCACATCCTCGAACGTCCCCAGCCCGGCTGGGTCGATCACCGTCCAGCCGGCGGCGCCCACATCGATCTTGGACAGCTGGCCGCGCGTCACATTGGCGTACGGCCGGAAGTAGGGCCGGCGCGCGCTGTCGCACGGCTCCCCTGGCCCGCCGCAGTTGTAGCCCGAGACGATCGTGTCGGCCACCGCCGTCTCGATGACACTGAAGAAGGGGTTGGCCGGCGGCACATCGGCGAAGGTGTAGTTGCCCCCCGCCGGGGTGACGATCGGCTTGTTGAAGCCGAGCACGACGATCTTGACCATCTGGGAGCGGGTCGTGTTATTGTACGGCCGGAAGCTGAAGGTGCCGTCGCCGTTACTGTAGCCGCTGATCACGCCGTGGCAGGCCAGGTAGAGCACCGGCGTGTAGAAGTAGTCCGTGGCGTGGACATCGGTGAAACTCAGCGCGCAGGGCGTCGCGCTCGGCGCCACGGTGCGCGTGGGGCCCACGGGCGGCGTGGGGCTGGCGGACGGCCCGGGCGTCGGCGTTGTGCAGCTGAGGCCGCTGACCAGCAGGCTGAAGCCGGGGCAGGTGGCCCCCCCGTTGACGGCGTTGACGACGACGACGAAGGTGTGCCCGGCCGGCACGGTGAAGGAGTAGCTCTTGGGCGCCGTGCTCGGGCTGGCGCCGATGTCGGCCAGGTAGTTGACGCGCAGGTTGGTCGGGTCATAGCTGTCGAGGTAAGCCGAGCTGTGCAGCGCGGTGGTCGTCGTGCCGGTGCAGGACTGCGGGTCGAGCGTGACGCTGATGCAGGCGGGGCCGCCGGTGGTGTTCACGTAGCTGTAGGTGTGGTAGTAGTACTGCGCGGTGCCGCTGGCGTCGGGGAGACCCTTGGGCGCGGCACAGCTGCTGGGCGGGTCGCTACGGAACATGCGCGGGCTTTCCTGGGGATCGGCGGTGGTCAGCGCCCCCGGAACCACGAGAGCGCAGACGGTCCCCGTGGCGGTCGGCCCCACAGTGCTACTGGGCGGCGTGGTGGTGGTCGCGGTACTGCTTGCGGTCGCCGTGGTGGTATTGGTCGGCGTGTTGGTGCTCGTCGGCGTATTGGTTGCAGTATTGGCCGGCGTGTTGGTGCTGGTCGGCGTGTTGGTGCTCGTCGGCGTATTGGTCGCCGTGCTGGTCGCCGTGTTGGTCGGCGTGTTCGTGATCGTCGGCGTATTGGTCGCCGTGTTGGTCGCCGTGTTGGTGGTCGTCGGCGTATTGGTCGCGGTGTTAGTCGCGGTATTAGTCGCCGTGTTGGTGACTGTCGGCGTATTGGTCGCGGTGTTGGCCGGCGTGTTGGTGATGGTCGGCGTATTGGTCGCCGTCGCCGTGTTGCTCGGCGGTAAAGTCGCCGTGGCGGTGGCGCTGGGCGAGGCGGTGGCGGTCTGTGTAGTGGTACTGGTCACGGTCGCCGTATTCGTCGCCGTGGCGGTGCTGGTCGCCGTGCTGGTGCTGGTGACGGTCGGCGTCGCGGTGCCGTTGCCGTTGCAGTCGAAGACCAGGTCGTCGAAGTAGATCGTGGCCGGATTGCCATCCGACGTGTAGAACACCGCTTTGTAGCGGGCCGAGAGCGCGGTGGCCGGCGCGGTCATCGTCGTGCTGATCGATTGCCAGCTCGGGCTGTTGTTGCCCAGGAACATATCCTGATTCGTGCCGGCGCAGGTGCCCGGCGTGGCGCAGGGATACCAGGTGACGCGGATGCGCGCCGAGGCGATATTCGCGGCACTGCGTAGCACCGCCGCGCTGACGTGGTAACTGGCACTGGCCACGATATTGGTGAGATCCTGTTGGATACCCTGCGAGCCGCCGTTCCCGACTGTGAAGACACTGGTTACGGCAATCGCGTAAAGGCCGTCGAAGACCGGGTTGGTGACCACCGTGGCCGTGATGCCCGGCGTGGTGGTGGCCCAGGGCGCCTGGTTGCCGGTCTCGAAATCGCCGTTGACCAGGAGGTTACACTGCGGCGTCGGGATCGGGGTGCTGGTCCCGGTTGCCGTCGCGGTGGGGCCGCCCGGCGTGTTCGTTGGGGTCGGCGTACCGGCGCCACAGGGGAGGTAGCCGACGCTCCAGTCGTAATCGAAGACATCTTTGTAGTACAAATAGCCGGCGTTGGATTGGATCTGCAGCCCATATTCGCGATTCAGCTTCGAGGAGTTCAAGGAACCGTTCACACTGGTGATATGCAGATAATCGGTCGCGCCGACGGTGACCAGCACCATCTTGTTATGGATGTTGCCGGTGGTCGGGGTCGGCGGCCCGCCGGCCGGGTAGCCGGAGGTGGGGGCGGCGAGCAGCGCCTGGAGGTTGGGCAAGCCCAGGCCGTTGATATAAGCCACCGTCGCCGGATTATGGGTAGTGCTGGAGCAGTCGCCGCCCTCGAAGAAGCCGTCGAGCAGGATACGCACGTTCGCCCCCCGCCGCGCCGCGGCGATATACGCCTGGAGCCGCGGATTCGGCCCGTCGGTCACGCTGGTCTCCCAGAATTTGCGCTCGTATTGCTGCTCGACCATGACCTGGTCGCCGGGCCCTGCGCGGTTAACCAGCCCGATCAGGCTATCCACGTCGCGCAGGGCGTTGTCGGGCGCCTGGACGATCTCGATGTTCTCGGTCTCGGTCACCACCAGCGGCGTCGGCTTGACCGGGGTGTAGCCGGTCATGTCGGGGAAGGGCGTGGGCGCGTAGCCGGGGGGCGGCGTGCCCAGGGCCGGGTACTCGACGATGTCGGCGTACTTCCCGGGCTGGAAGTCGAAGCCGATCAAGCGCAGGGTGTAGGCCACCACGTCGGGCGCGTTGGTGATGATCAGCGCCCCGCGCTCGCCCGCCGTGCCGTTGGTGCGCGGGTCGGTCGTGAGCGCGCCGAGCGAGAAGTTATCGGCGCCGGTCAGGACCCATTGCCGGTCGACGACCATGATTTTGGCGTGCGTGTTGTTGTAGCGGTAGGTGTCGTTCGCGGTGGCCGGGGTGCCACTGAAGAAATAGACGGGGATGCCGTTGGTCTCCCATTGTTTGGCGCTCCAGAGGGTTTCGTCGTCGGGAAGCAGGGTGCAGCACGGGTTGCCGTCGATGATGATACTGACCTGCACGCCGCGGTTCTTGGCGTCGATCACATCCTGCACCAGTGGCGCGGCGTGCCACTCGTAGGTCTCGATGGTGATCGACTGGGTGGCGCTGACGATGAGGTTGTGGACGGGGATGTACCCATTGTCCGGCTCGACGAGGAACTGCGTGGTGACGTTGGTGTCGGTGTACTTCTTGGTGAAGAACATATCTTCATAGCGTGGATCGGTGAGCGCCCAACCGGGATGCAACAGCTTCTTGCCGTTGACGTCGTCGTTTTCCCGGGCGTTGGGCGGCGGCGTAGCCGTGCCGATGGGGTCGTCGTCCTGGGCCCAGTCGTCCTTCGTGTTGGTGTCGGGCACCGGCTGCCCGGTGATTTCGTCGAGCTTGCGGTAGAAGATCTGGCCGTCGGCGGTGAAGCCGGGCTGGCCGGCCGGCACGTAGTACGCCAACGCCGGGCCGCTCCAGCCGGGCGTGCTCGGGTTCCCGGTGCCGTAGACCAGCGTATCCTGATTGGCGTTGGCGGCATCCAGTAGCTGGACCGCGCCGCCCGCATCGGCGAAGGTATAGCCGGCGCTGGCGCTGGCCTGGGGCACGCTGGGGTCGGTATCCGCGCCGTACTCGTAATCGGGGTTGAAGCCGAAGTAGGTGCGGAAGCCCGTGGCCGTGTTGGCGATCCAGATCTTCTGCCCGGCGGCGAGCGTCGCGGTCAGCGGCAGGGTGATCATGCCGCCCGCCTCGTTGCGGATCTGCCAGCCACCCACCGCCGCGGGGCTGGTGCCCAGGTTCACCAGGCGGATCGCTTCGTCCGGCTGCGGAGTGGCCGTGGTCAGGCCATAGGCGTAAAGCATATAAATTTCGACGCCGGGCGTGGGCACCGGGAGGGTGCTGGTGGCACTGGCCGTCGCGGTGCTGGTGGGGCCGCCCGGGGTGCTCGTCGCCGTGGCGGTCGGCGGGACGGGCGTATTCGTGCCGGTACTGGTCGCGGGCCCGGCCGTGTTGGTCACGGTGCTGGTGCCGGGCAGCGCGCAGGGATTGAGCGCCGTGCTGCTGTTCCGCGGGGTGGGCGGGTTGGCGACCACGAAATCCGCGTTGTTGTTATCGCTGTCGACGCAACCGCCGCTCACCCGCACCACACTGGTGGTGTTGCTGGGTGCGGGGGCGGGGCCGGCGCCCTCGTAATCGTTCGCTGTGGCGCCGTAGCCCACGTAGTCGACGACACTAGAATCGGCATGACAGGCACTCCCACAGGCCAACGGCGTGCTGCTGTTGACCAACGCCACCTTGCCGGCCGTGCTCCCGAGATTGATCGACCCAATGTTATCCGGGGGCGGCAAGGCCTGGCTGCCGCCGGCGCCCCGCGCCTCCTGGATCAGGAAATACTGCCCGGGCTGCAGCGTGATCGTGCCGGTCAGGACGCTCACCTGCCAGGTGGTGCCCGTCGCCGGGCCGTACTGCACCGACCAGTTGGTG
>DATGEF010000238.1:0-11825 GCA_035310405.1 Chloroflexia bacterium
CCAACCCCTCGTCCCCACTGCCTACTGCATACTGCCGACTGCCTACTCGTCCCGACCCCCGACCCCCGACCCCCGACCCCTCGTCGCTGAGCAACGCGTCCAGGCCCGGCAGATCGAGCTCGGGGCGGGGGGGGCGGGCGACGGCCAGCAGGAGGTCGGCGAGCTCGGCGGGGGCGGGGGGCTGGCCGAGGGTGTGTAAGCCGATGGGGATGAGGCGCCCTTCCAGGTCGAGCAGGGTGCTATAGAGGGCCGCCAGCACCGGGGCGGGATCGGGCGGGGGGGGATCGGACCAGGGGAGATGGAGCGCGGCGGCCTGCTGGCCGATGGCGGCCAACGCGGCCCCGTCGACGGCCCGGGTCTCCAGGCTGCGCAGGCTGGCCTGGAGGTCGAGCAGGCCGCGGTAGAGCCCGGCCTGCTCCAGCGGCGGCGACAGGTAGCTGATCAGCGCCGCGTTGCCCCGGCGGCGGGCGATGCTGCCCTCGGAGGGGTTGTTGGCGCTATAGACGTAAAGATGGGGTGTCTCGCCGATCAGGCGGGCCGGCCAGCAGTCCGCGCTCAGTCCGGCCTGCTTGCCCGGCATGAACTCCAGGGCGCCATGCGTGCCGAGGTGGAGAATAGCGTGTGCCCCCCAGATGCCCCGCAGCCAGGCGTAGAAGCCGGCAAAGCCGTGGTGGGGCGTGATGCCCTGGGCCATGAGCAGCTTCATCGGGTCGCCCTCGTAGCCGAAAGGCGGCTGGACGCCGACAAAGACCGCGCCGAACTCGCGGCCGAGCACGAGAATCCGCTCGCCGTCGCTGTTGAGTGTGCCGGGGGGCGGCCCCCAGCCGCCGGCCGCGATCTCGGCGTGCCAGGGACAGAGCCGGCGATAGTCCGCGGTGGAGAGCGCCGCGGCCACGTTGGCCGGCGTCCCGAACTCGGCCGCGTTGCCCTCGACCACCTGGCGGCGCAGATTCTCCGCGTCGGGGGGCAGGTCCACGGCGTAACCGGCGGCCTGGAGATCCTGCAGCAGGCGATAGAGGCTAGGAAAGACGGCCAGGTAGGCCGCGCTGCCGACGGCGCCGCCGTTCGGCGGGAAATTGAACACCACGATGGCGATCTTGCGGGCGGGCGGGGGCGTCCGCGCCAGCCGCGCCCAGTGCGCAGCGCGCGCGGCCAGGCGGGCCACGTTCGCCGGATCGGGCACAAAATCGGACGAGCCGGGCGTGCGGACGCCGCCATAGACGATCGGCTCGATCGCGCCTTCGAGCTCCGGCACGGCCAGCTGCATGGCGATCTGGACCGGCGTGATACCGGTGGGGCTGGCCGCCCAATCGGCCAGGCTCTGGAAGTTGAGCGGCACGCCGGTGAGCAGCGGGCGGTCCAGGCGCGCCAACTCGGCCGCGGCCTGGGCGGCGTCGTTGTGGGCCATGCCGCCCACCAGGGCGAAGCCCGAGAGGTTCACCAGGACGTCGATGGCCGCCGCATCCGCGCCGGCCGGGAGGCCGGTGGCGGCGCGCGCCGCGAAGAAGCGGCGCATGGCGGAGCGCATGTCGAGGCCGCCGGCATAGGTGGGCACGGGCTCCAGCCCGGCCGCGTCGAGCGCCGCGATGAGGGCCGCGATATGGGCCGTGTTGCCGGTGAGGATCGACGAGCGCAGCGCGACCAGCCCGACCGTGCCGGCGGCCGCGGCCCCCACCGGGCGCCCCGTCGCCGTCCGCCAGCGGCGATACGCGGCGACCGTGGAGAACGGCTCCGGCGCCGCGGGATGGAAGATCGCGGCCGCCGGCATGACCTGGGGGGGCGCAATCGCGTGGCCCGCCAGGGCGCGGCGCTCAGCGGGGGGCCCATAGTGGGCCGCGAGAGTCAGGAGCAGGTTGGCCAGGTTCGGCGGCGTGCCGTGGATCCAGTACTGCATCAGCTGCAGGTAGCGGGCGAGGTCGCCGGAGGGGCCGGGGAGGCGGCGCAGGAGTCCGGGCAGCGCCCGCGTCAGGCCGAGCAAGTGGCGGCCCAGGTCGGGGCCACCCGGCTCCCGGGCGGCCGGGCGGCCGGATCGGCGGGCCAGCAGCCCGGCCGCCCAGCCGCGGTCGAGCCGCAGCCGGCCCAGGCGGGTCTGCTGGAGCAGGGCGGGCGCACTGGTGACGACGACCACCGCCAGCTCCGGGCGGGTGGCCGCGGCCGCCAGTAGCGCGGCGACCGGGGCCACATGCTCCTCGAAGAAGAGCATGCTGGCGAACACGGCCCCGGCGCGCGCCAGGTCGGCGGCGGCCGCGGCGCGGACCTCCGGCCGGGCCAGCCGCGTCACGGCGTAGGCACTCACGGTGAGCGGCCGGCCCCCCTGCGCGCTCGCCAGGGCGGCCGCGCGGTCCAGCGCCTGCAGGTAGGTTTCTTCCAGTGTGAAAAAGACGATATGCATGCCAGGTCCCCAACCGGTTCCCGCCTGCTATAGACTAACGCAGGCGCTTGATGATGTGATAGCCGTAGGGGCTGGTCGTCGGATCATAGTCGGCGATGCCGATCTCGCCGACCTTGAGCGCGAAGCCGACATTGCCGAAGGCGGGCACCATCTGGTCGCGCGGGTACTCGTTGGGCCCGCTGGGCGGGACGCCCAGATCGGCCAGGGAGTAGATGCCCGGGGGCGCGTCGTCGGTATTGGCGATCACCAGCTGATCGAAGTCGGCGCCGCCCTTGGCTTTGGCCAGCAGGGCATAGGCGAGCGTGCGCGCCTCCTCTTGGGTGCGGGTGATCTTCTTACCCGGGATGGTGCCCACGAAGCCGATCAGGATATGCTGCACCGTGATATGGCCCGCGGTGCTGGCCGGGGCGGGCGGGAGCGCCGCGGCCGCGGTAGCGGTCGGGGCGGGCGGGAGCGCGGCGACCGGGGTGGCGGTCGGGGCGGTATCGCCACAGCCGGCCAGCAGGGCCACGGCCAGGGGGAACAGCGCGAGTAAGCGTAATTTCATGCTCGAGTTATCTCCTTATCGTTAGCGGTCAGCGGTCAGCGGTCAGCGGTCAGCGGTCAGTCCGCCAGTAACCCGCGTACAGGAGCTACGGTAAGCGTAGCCACGGCGGGAATTGCTCGGCGATTGGGCACGACCGCCATGATACCACGGTTGTGCGAAGTCATAAAAATTAGCAAAAATAGTAAAGAGTTTGTCATTCTGAGCCCTTCGCTGCGCTCAAGGGTAAACTCCGCGAAGAATCCGTCGCCGGGCGAACCGGGTTGGAGCTGGCGGGCGGTGGGCCCATCGATCCCTGCCTCCCAGCCCCGCCGCCGGTGTATGTCCGTCCAGGTCGCGCCGTTGGGGCCGCGGGTTCATACCCCAGCGGATTCTTCGCTGCGCTCAGAATGACAAATCTTGTATTTTTTGCTAATAAATATGTTATCGTTGTCTCAGTTGGACTCCATTGACTGGCCCCGCGTACAACACATGTCGTGCTGATTATACCGATTCGCGCCCCGATTGGCGACCCGCCGGAAACTGGCCGGCGTTTGTCAGCGCTTTTGTCAGTCCGGCGGGAGTATGATGGCGCCAACTGGGCATAATTGGATCGACGATTCAGGCAGAGACGGCCCTTTGGGCCTCGTGCAGCGCCCGCCCGCCGGCAAGCCCAGAGAGCCCGGCGGCCGGGGCGGGGTGCGAGGATGGGTCCGCGACGAGGAGGAGATAATCATGAGGGACTGGAAAGGGAACTGGAAGATCGGGGTGCTGGCGCTGGCCGTGCTCGGTCTCACGTTGGGCCTGATCCCGGGCACGATCAGCGGGCCCAGCGGCGCCACCGCGGCCCCGCCGGCGAACCCGACCTGGCCCCGCCCGGAGGTGCTGGTGGTGCGGATTCCGTTCCATAGCGCCGCCGAGCGCGATCGCCTGGCGATGGAATGGAATGCCGAGGAGGTCAGCACGACCGCGGGCTATATCACGGTCTGGACGGACCGCGCGACCTATAACCAGATGCTGGGCAAAGGGCTCCCGGTCACGATCGACCAGGCCACCACCAAGCAGGCCAACAACCCGCTGCTGTTTGCCCAACCCGGCCCCCTGACCTTCAACAGCGGCTACAAGACGGTCGAGGAAATGCAGAGCTTCCTCGACAGCAAAGTCGCGGCCAATCCCACCCTCGCCGAAAAGATCAGCTTCGGCAACTCCTGGTGCAAAGATAATCCCGGCGCCTGCACCCAGCCCAACGCCTCCAGCGGCTATAACCTCTGGGCGCTGCACATCACCAACCGCAGTATCCCGGGCCCGAAGCCGGTCTTCTGGTACGATGCGGGCATCCACTCCCGGGAGATCGCCACGTCGGAAGTCGCGATGCGCTACATCAGCTGGCTGCTCGACAATTACAGCACGAACGCCGACGCCCACTGGCTGGTCGACTACCAGGATATCTGGGTCGTGCCGATGCTCAACCCGGACGGCCACCATATCGTGGAGGCCGGGGGCAACAGCCCGTATTACCAGCGCAAGAACGCCAACAACACCAACGGCTGCACGACCTACCCGCCGAGCAGCAGCACCCAATACGGCACCGACCTGAACCGCAACTTCCCGTTCCTCTGGAACTGCTGCGGCGGCTCCACCAGCGCGGCCTGCGACCAGCAGTACCATGGCCCGTCGTCGGGCTCCGATCCGGAAACGCAGTATGTGATCGCGAAAATCCGCACCCTGATCCCCGACCAGCGCGGCCCGAATAACACCGACACCGCGCCGATCACCACGACCGGGGTCATGATGGGTATGCACTCCTATGCCAACCTCAACCTGTATCCCTGGGGCTGGACCACGACGGCGGCGCCCAACGGCCCCGACCTGGCCAACATCGGCGCGCACATGAGCGCGACGAACGCGGGCGGCAACGGCTACCAGTCCTGCGCGCCCCCGAATTGCCTCTACGCCGTGGACGGCGACTCCCTGGACTGGGGCTATGGCGAGCTGGGGATGGCGGCGTTTACCACCGAGCTGGAGGGGGGCACCTTCTTCCCCGCGTACTCGACGATCGATTCGGCCATCTGGCCCAACAACCAGGGCATGCTGACCCACCTGGCCAAGATCGCCCGCACGCCCTACCTGCTCACCCATGGGCCCGACGCCAATACCGTCGCCGTCGCGCCCACCAGCGTGAGCCAGGGCACCCAGGCGCATCTGACGGGCAGCATCAACTTCGCCTGGACGGGCAACAGCTACAGCCAGAACGTCGGCGCCGCGGAGTACTACGTCGACACCCCGCCGTGGGCCGGCGGCACCGCGATCGCCATGAACGCCACCGATGGCGCCTTTAACTCCGCCACCGAGGCCGTCGACGCCTATGTGACCACGAGCGGGCTGAGCACCGGCCGCCATATCCTCTTCGTCCGCGGCCGGGGCGTGAACAGCTACTCGGGCAACCTGACCTGGGGCCCCATCTCGGCCGTCTTCCTCGACGTCACGGCCGGCGGCGGCGCCACGCCGACCCCGGTGCCACCGACCAATACGCCGCCGCCCGGCCCGACCAACACGCCGGTCCCGCCGACCAGCACGCCCACCCCCGGCAGCGCGACCCTGCAAAACGGCGGCTTCGAGACCGGTAGCGTGAGCTCCTGGACGGTCGACGGCAGCCTCCCGGCCCCCGCCGCCTCCACCACCCAGAAGCATTCCGGCAGCTACGCCGCCCTGCTCGGCGCCACCAGCGGCAGCGAGCCCAATGGCGATAGCTCCCTCTATCAGTCCTTCACCGTCCCGTCCGGCGGCGGCACCCTCAGCTTCTGGTACCGCCCGACCACCGCCGATACCATCAGCTACGACTGGCAGGACGCCTATCTGCAGAACAGCAGCGGCAGCACCGTCGCCACCCTGCTGCACGTCGCCAGCAACACCCAGGCCTGGACCAACGTCACCTATAACCTGGCCGCCTACGCCGGCCAGACCATGCGTGTCAAGTTCCTGGTCCACGAAGACGGCTGCACCTGCAACGACCTGACCTCCATGTACGTCGACGATGTGACCGTCTCCGGCGCCGGCCCGACCAACACGCCGGTCCCGCCGACCAACACGCCCGTGCCGCCGACCAACACACCCGTGCCGCCGACCAACACGCCGGCCCCGCCGACCAACACACCCGCGCCCCCGACGGCCACCCCGACGCCGGGGGCCAGCGTCGTCGGCAATGGCGGCTTCGAGACCGGCAGCTTCAGCCCCTGGGTCATCGCTAGTAGCTTGCCTAGCCCGGCCGTGACCACCGCCAAGGCCCACACCGGCAGCTATTCCGCTCTGCTCGGCACCACCACCGGTAGCGAGCCCAACGGCGATGGCGCCTTCTACCAGCAGGTGACCGTGCCCGCCAGCGGCGGCACCCTCAGCTTCTGGTATCTGCCCGCCTCCGCCGACAATATCAGCTACGACTGGCAGGATGCCTATGTCACCGATACGAGCGGCAACGTGTTGGCCACCGTGCTGCACGTCTGCTCCAACACCCAGGCCTGGACCAACGTGACCTTCAGCATGGCCGCCTATGCCGGGCAGACGGTGCGCATCAAGTTCCTGGTCCACCAGGACGGCTACGGCGACCTGACCTCCATGTATGTCGACGACGTGAGCGTGCATTAGCCCCACTCTACGGGCGGAACTCCCGGGCGGGAGTTCCGGCCCGGGCCGCCCGCACAACGTTGTGCGGGCGGCCTTTTTGGTGTACAGTTTCGGGGTGCGGTATACTGCACCTGTTGTCATCCCCGGCGCCGCGGGCGCCGCCACGAATCTGGAGGAAGCTGCGATGTCCCCCCGACCCTTACGCATCGACCTGAAGACCGCGCCGCATAACACGACCTACGCCGATATGCAGCGCTACTGGGCGGACGCGGACGCCCACCCGGCGATCACGGGCCTGTGGCTGTTCGACCATTTCCTGCCCCTGACCGAGGATTACAGCGGCCCGTGCCTGGAGGGCTGGACCCTGCTCGCCGCGCTCGCCACGCAGACCCACCGCCTGCGGGTGGGGCAGATGGTCACCTGCAACACGTATCGCTACCCGGCCGTGCTGGCCAACATGGGCGCGACCGTCGACATCCTCGCGGGCGGCCGGCTGGACTTCGGCATCGGCGCCGGCTGGTACGAGCGCGAGCACCGCATGTACAATATCCCCTTCCCGTCCGCGGCCGACCGCATCCGCGCGCTGGGCGAGGCCTGCGCCCTGATCAAGCTCCTCTGGACCCAGGAGGTCTCCGACTACGCCGGCCGGTACTACCGGCTGGAGGGGGCGCGGAGCGAGCCCAAGCCGGTGCAACAGCCCCACCCGCCCTTCATGATCGGCGGCGGCGGGGAGCAGTTGACGTTACGCGTGGTGGCCGAGCACGCCGCCATGTGGAACCTGGCCGGGGCCTCGCCGGACGAGGCGCGCCATAAGTTGGCCGTGCTCGATCGCCATTGCCAGGCCATCGGCCGGGACCCGGCGACGATCGGCAAGTCGTTCCAGGTCTATCTGCGGGCGGCGACGGAGGTGCCCGGCCTGGCTGGCCGCCTGCGCGAGTACGTCGGGCTCGGCTTCGACCACTTCGTCATCGGCGTGCCCGGCACCTACATCCCCGGGCTCGTCGAACAGATCGTCGAGGAACTGCGCCCGTTGCGCGCCGACGAGTAGGCAGTAGGCAGTCGGCAGTCGGCAGTGCGACGAGGGGTTGGGGGTTGGGGGTTGGGGGTTGGGGGCAGGCGGCGGTAAGTTGCGCGCCCCGGACTAGTGGAAAGCGAGTAGGACCCGATGGACGAGACCCGCTTGGTTAAGGTGAGCCGATATCTCAGCAAGCACCTGCGGCACCAGCCCGCGCGGCTGGGGCTTACGCTGGCGCCGGGTGGCTGGGTGGGCGTCGACGAGCTGCTGCAGGCCTGTGCCCGCCACCAGCTCGCCCTGACCCGCGCCGAACTGGACGAAGTCGTGGCCCGCAACAACAAGCAACGCTTCGCCTTTGACGAGACCGGCACCCGCATCCGGGCCAACCAGGGGCACAGCGTCGACGTCGATCTCCAGTTGGCCCCCAGCGTGCCGCCGGATCTGCTCTATCACGGCACGGCTGAGCCCGCGGTCGAATCGATTATGCGCAACGGGCTGTCCAAAATGGCGCGGCATCACGTCCACCTCTCGCGCGAGCCGGCGACGGCGCGGACCGTCGGCGCCCGCCACGGCCGCCCCGTGATCCTGGTCGTCGCCGCCGCCGCCATGCACCGCGCCGGGTTCACGTTCTACTGCGCCGCGAACGGCGTCTGGCTCGTCGACGCGGTGCCACCCGAGTACCTGCGCCCGCTTTGACGAGAGGCGACGCAATCACGAAGTATTCACAGTAGCCCAAACAAGGCTCCTATTAGCGCAATATTAGATCTGTCATTCTGAGCGCAGCGAAGAATCCAGTGGATAGCGACTCGGCCGAGTAAGCGGTGTAGGTGATTGCCGCATGTTGTCCACGTGGGAGTGTTCCTAATCCCCGATATGATGCCAGGGCGGGACGCCTAGCGGCTGAAGCCGCGGCTACGATTACGAAGCCCGCCTGCGCGGGCTGAACGGAGGTCTGAAGTGTCCCCATGCTCACCGGAACCGGCTGGTGAGCTGCCGCCTCCGGTGAGCATGAGAACACGCCCTACCAGGCGGGTCGCAGAACCGCCCCATGCCGATCAACCTAAGCGGCCGCGGCCACGAGGCGACAACGGGCGACGCGCAGCACCCACTGCCCCGTAGGGATGGCCGTCAGCCCGCGCAGGCGGGCTTCGTAATCGTAGCCGCGGCTTCAGCCGCTAGGCGTCTCGCCCCAGGGCCCTGCTGCTTGTTGATCGGCATAGGCGCGTCTGAGACCCGCCCCTACGGGGGCGCCACTAGACGGGGATGGCCGCCGCGCCGCGCCCGCCTCGCCCCGTCAGCCCGCGGAGGCGGGCTTCGCAATTGTAGCCGCGGCTTTAGCCGCTAGGCGTCCGCGGCTCGCCTCTGGGCTGGGGATGGCGCAGCGCGGCGCCCGACCCCGCCCGTGAGCCCGCGGAGGCGGGCTTCGCCCGGCGTTGCCGCGGCTTTAGCCGCCCGGCAACCTATAGTATAATGACCCCGCCAGGCTATTTGCCGGCGCAGGGAGGCCCGCCGCATGCCCGCGTTACGCACCGTCACCGCGACCCGCTACGTCACCCCACTCCGGGAGGGCGGCTCCCTGCCCGCGATCGTCGAGGCCGACGACGACGGCCTCTATGTGCTGAAATTCCGCGGCGCCGGCCAGGGCCCCAAAGCGCTGATCGCCGAGCTGGTGGCCGGCGAGATCGGGCGGGCGCTCGACCTGCTGGTGCCGGAGATCGTGCTGATGGAGGTCGACCCGGCGATGGGCCGCGCCGAGCCCGATTCCGAGATCCAGGCCTTGCTCAAGGCGAGCACCGGGCTCAATCTCGGGCTGGACTATCTGCCGGGCTCGCTCACCTTCGACCCGGTCCCCGCCCCGCCGATCGATCCGCGGCTCGCGTCGACGATCGTCTGGTTCGACGCCTATGTCACCAATGTCGACCGCACGGCGCGGAATACGAACATGCTGATCTGGCATAAGCGGCTCTGGCTGATCGATCATGGCGCCGCGCTCTATTTTCACCACACCTGGGCCGACTACCGGGCGCGTAGCCGCACCGCCTTTCCGGCGATCAAAAACCATGTGCTGCTGCCCTACGCGAGCGAGCTGGAGGCGGTGGATGCCCACCTGCGCGCGCGCCTGACCCCGGCCGGTATCGAGGCGATCGTGGCGGCGATCCCCGACGCCTGGCTGGATCATCAGTCGATCTTCGCCAGCCGGGCCGAGCACCGGGCGGCCTATGTCACCTACCTGCTGGATCGGCTGGCGGGGGCGGCGGTATTCGTGGAGGAGGCTCGCCATGCCCGCGCCCAGCGCGTTTGATTATGCCATCGTGCGGGTAGTGCCACGCGTCGAGCGGGGCGAGTTCATCAACGCCGGGGTCATCCTCTTTTGCCGCACCCGGCGCTTTCTGGGCGCCCGCCTGGAGCTGGACCCGCGGCGCCTGGCCGCCCTGGACCCCGATCTCGACCCCGCGCTCGTGCAGCCGCACCTCGACAGCATCGCCCGGATCGCCGCGGGGGGGCCGGCCGCCGGCCCGATCGGCGCGCTGTCGCCGAGCGAGCGCTTCCACTGGCTAGTCGCCCCGCGCAGCACCATCATCCAGACGTCGCCGGTCCATGCCGGGCTCTGCGACGACCCGAATGCCGCGCTGGACCATCTGCTGCGCACGATGGTCCACCGACAGCCGGACCCCGAGAGCCCGAACGCGCCCCCGCAGCCCGGTGGGTTGTAGAAGTCAGGGCGATCCGGTACAATTTCCCCAAGCCCAACCCATATCGCCGTCGTCGTCATCTTCATCTTCGTCGGCTTCGTCTTCTTCGTGCGCTTCGTGTCCTTCGTGGATCGAAAGGAGTCCCATGCCCACGCCGCGTATCGAGTCGCTGCTCAGCGCCCGGCTCTTTCTCGCCCCCCAGCTGGTCGGCGATCGGCTGTTCTTTCTGAGCAACCTGAGCGGGCAGCTCAGCCTGTACGCCATGGACGCCGCCGGCAGCGTGCCCGAGCCGCTGTTGCCGCCCGATATCGCGCTGCAAAACCCCGATCTGATCGGCGGCTATGTCTTCTATGTCTTCCCGCAGCTCGACCAGATCCTGGTGATGATCGACCAGGATGGCGACGAGAATTACCAACCGATGCTGATCCCGCTGGCCGGAGGCCTGCCCGTGCCGGCGTTCGACGGGGCGCTCGCCGCCGCGCGAAGCCATTGCGTGCATGGCTACCCGGCCGACAACCGGGCCTACTTCGTCGCGGAGTCGCGCCAGACGCAGCAGTATACCGCGTACCAGGCCCACCTGGACACCGGCACGCTCGTCGAGATGGGCGCCAGCCCCTGGGGCAGCTTTGTCGACGCCGTCAATGCCGGCCACACCCGGGCGACCCTGACCGACGGCTATGTGGTGGGCGACAATGTCGTGTATGAATGGCAGGCGGGCGTGCCGGGGCGCCGGCTGCTCTACGGCACGCCGCTGGAGGATCGCGCCCCCGGCCAGGACGTGCCGCTGAACAACATCTTTGCCGGGCAGTACACCCCGCAGGACCGCGGCCTGCTATGCATCACCGCCCTGTTTGCCGATACCTTTGGCCTCGGCTACATCCCGCTCACGCCGGCGGGTGAGCCCGTGCCGGTGACGATCGCCGGGACGCGCCACCACGGCGGGGGCGAGTTGGTCTCGCTGGAGCACCTGCGTGACGATCGGTACCTGGTGGGCTATAACATCGACGGCGTGTCCTGGCTCTACGAGGGCCGCTTCGACGAAGCGGCGCGGGCTATGCAACTGGACCAGGTGATCTGCGGCACGGGGCGGCTGGCCAATGGCGTGCTGGAAGCCGTCTATTACGACAAGCCGGGCGACCGTTACGCCCTGGCGTTCTCGACGGCCACCTCGCCCACCCAGCTCTACACCATCGCCGGCCCCACGCGCCAGGAGATCGTGGCCCACACCCGCGAGCGGGTCCTGGGCATCCCGGACTCGTGGCTGGCGCCGGGCGAGGATGCCTCGTTCACCTCGTTCGACGGCCTGCGCATCTCGGCCCGCCTCTACCGGCCCGCGCCGGCCCTCGGCTACGACGGGCGCCGGCCGATCATCTACTATATCCACGGCGGCCCGCAGGGCCAGGAGCGCCCGAACTTCGCCTGGTTCTCGATGCCGCTCATCCAGTTCCTGACCCTCAACGGCTTCGCCGTCTTCGTGCCCAATGTCCGCGGCAGCACCGGCTACGGCCTGCAGTACACCAAGCAGGTGGACCACGATTGGGGTGGCCAGGACCGGCTCGACCATGTGCAGGCCCTGGCCGG
>DATGEF010000239.1:0-3841 GCA_035310405.1 Chloroflexia bacterium
GACGTTCACCCGACCGACTACTTCTACGTGCCGGTGCAGTACCTGGTCGCCCACGGGGTGATCTCGGGCTACGGCGACTGCACCTTCCGCCCCTTCAACAACACGACGCGCTCCCAGATGGTCAAGATCGTCGTCCTCGGCTTCAACAAGCCGATCGTCACCCCGGCGGGCGGCGCCTACACGTTCGAGGACGTGACGCCGAGCAACCCCTTCTTCGCCTTTGTCGAGACGGCGGCGGCCGGCAGCATGATCTCGGGCTACGCCTGTGGCGGGCCGGGCGAGCCATGCGGCACACCGCCGCGGCCCTACTTCCGCCCCTACGCCAACGTGACGCGCGGCCAGCTCTCCAAAATCGACGTGGTGGCCGCCGGCTGGGCGCTGGTCAACCCGGCGGCGGGCACCTTCACGGATGTGCTGCCGGGTAGCGCCTTCTACCAATTCGTGGAGACGGCCTACTGCCACGGCGTCATCAGCGGCTACGCCTGCGGCGGGGTGGGCGAGCCGTGCGTCCTGCCGAGCAACCGGCCCTACTTCCGCCAGAATAACGACGTGACGCGTGGTCAGATCGCCAAGATCGTCTACCTGTCGATCACGGGCACCGGCACCTGCACCCTGGCCGAGAAACGATAGCCGTAGCGATCAGCGCTCAGCCCGAAGCGGAAAGCTGAGCGCTGAGCGCTGAGCGCTGAGCGCTAATGAACGTTCGACGAGCGACGATCGCGGAGTTAGGAACGGGGCCAACTACCTCACTGGGTGGCGGTAGTGGGGGCCACCGATTGGGCGATTGTTATATGGGCGCTTTGATCGCCCGCCGTGGTGTATAATGGTGGCGTCAATGCCACTTTAGGCCTGGGCGCCGGGGGCGTTGCGGGAAGGAGATTCCCCGATGGATCGAGAGCTGATCGGCCAATTGTTCTTTGCGAACCTGCCGGGCGATTCGCTGACTCCCGAGAGTCTTCAGTTTCTCCAGGAAACCCGTCCCGGCGGCATCGTGCTCTATGGCGAGAATATCCGCAGTGCGCGGCAAATCCAGGAGCTGACCCAGGAGCTCCAACGCCGCGCGGCCGAGTGGCGGTTGCCGCCCTTGATCCTGGCCGTCGACGAAGAGGGTGGGCGCGTCAGCCGCATGCCGGGCGGCCTGGAAGAGCTGATCGCGCCCAGCCAGATGGCCCAGGCCGCGGCGGGCGGCGACGCCGTCGCGGCCGCCGCGACGGCCACCGCGCGGCGCCTGCGCCGCCTGGGGTTCACCATGAATCTGGCCCCCGTCGCGGACATCAACACCCACGCCGCCAATCCGATCATCGGCAGCCGCGCCTATGGCAACGATCCGGCCGCGGTGGGTGCCGCTGTCGCCGCGGCGGTGCGCGCCTACCTGGCCGAGGGCATCGTCCCCTGCGTGAAACACTTCCCCGGCCACGGCGATACCGAGGTGGACAGCCATTTCGCGACACCTCTGATCAAGAAGACCCTGCCGCAGATGCAGCAAACCAACCTGATCCCGTTTGTGCAGGCCCTGGCGGCGGGGGCCCCGGCGATCCAAATGGCGCGCATTGTCTGCCCCGCGGTGGACCCCACCAACACGCCGGCGAATGTCTCGCCCTATTTCTTGAACACGCTGTTACGCCAGCACCTGGGATTCACCGGGCTGGTCTTGACCGGGGCGCTGCTGGTCGAAGGGCAAGGGGATCGCCTCCACCAAGCGGCCGTCATCCAGCAGGCGGTCATGGCGGGGGCCTGTTTGCTGATCCCAACCGGGGCCAATTGGGCCCCCAAATATGAGCATTACCAGGCGCTGGTCGCGGCCGCCGAGACGGCCGCGTTCGACGTCGCGGCGGCCGTCACCCGCGTGCTGGATCACAAAGCGCGCTATCTCCAGCCCCTCCTGGCGGTCCAGGCCGGGCCCTTACCGGCCGGCGAAGCGGGCACCCAGGTGACGGACGAGAAAGCGACGATGCTTGCCATCGCGCGGCGCGCGATCACCGTGCTCCGCAATGAGGGCGCCCTCTTGCCGCTGGCCCCGGCGCGGTTCCACGCCCCGCTGCTGGTCGATTTTGTCTTGCCGGTGGCGTCCCCGATCGAAGAGAGCCGGCCGGTTGAGCGCGTGCTGCAAAAAGCCCTGCTGGCCCGCATCCCCCAGCTGCAGATCTATACCGGGGGCGCGAATCCGACGCGCCCGGAGACGGATGCGGTCCTGGCGCGGGCCGCGACCGCGGACCTGTTGATCATTATCACCCATAACGCGCTCCAGATCCCGGCACAGGCCGCGCTGACTCAGCACCTGCTAACCCTGGGGATTCCGGCGGTGCTGGTGGCGGCCCGCGACCCCTACGATTGTTTGATCGCCCCCAACGCGCCCGCCCAGGTGGTCACCTATGGCGATCCCCCGGTCAGTATGCTGGCCCTCGCCGAAGTGCTGGTCGGCCAAAGCACGCCCACGGGGATCTTGCCGGTCGATATTCCCGATTTGCACCCCCGGGGCAGTGGGCTATCCTGGCCTGCTTAACGGGTCTCCGGGGGCTAGCGCGTAACGCCCGGCGGCGGGGCGGATGCCCTCTGCCGCGCCGCCGGGCGGGGGCGCCTAGTTCTGCGGCGCGCTAAAGAGGCTGAGGGTCAGGATCTTGGCCACCTGCGCCCGGGTGGCCAGGGCGTAGGGGCGGAACGTGCCGTCGCCGTAGCCGGCCATGCTTTGGGCCGCGCTCGCCGTCGTCGCATAGGGATAGAACCAGTCCTGCGGGCTCACGTCGCTGAAGCTGCCGCCGGCCGGTGGGTTCTGGCACCAGCCGCGGGCGGTCACGATCAGCTTGGCGACTTGCGCGCGCGTCACCGGCGCCGCCGGGCGGAACGTGCCATCGCTATAGCCGCCGATCACCCCCTGGGCGGCCGCCGTCTCGATATAGGGGTAGGCCCAGGCGGTGGGCGGCACGTCGACGAAGGTGGGCTGGGCCGGGTACTGGAGCGTCCAGCCCAGGGCGCTGACCAACATCTTGGCAAATTGCGCCCGGGTCACGAAGTCGGCCGGGCGGAACGAGCCGTCCGCGTAGCCGGCGACCGCGCCCTGCGCGACCAAGTATTGCACCGGGTCGTCGGCCCAGTCGGTCGGCGCCAGGTCGGTAAAGGGCACCCGGCCGGCCAGGGTGATCAGGTACGCCGTCGTGGTAAAGGGCGGGGATGTCGCGGCGCTGGCCCGGACGCGCTCGACGTCGACCCGGGCCGTCGGCGAGACGGGCACGGCGACGCCGATGGTCAGCGTATTCGTCAAGCCGGGTACGGCGACGACCTGTGTGGGATCGACCGTGACCGGCCAGCCGCGGAGGCTCCGGCCGGCGAGGTCGACCGTCGTCGCCGTGGTGACGCGATTAAGCAACACCTGCCGGTAAGTGACGGTGTTGCCCGGGGCGGCATGGCCGAATTGGAGCCAGGGCACGAGCCGCACGGGCGGCGGCGGGCAGGGCGGCACGACGGTTCCGGTCGCCCAGGGGGTGCGGGTGGCCCAGGGCGTCCAATTGGGGGGTGGGCTGGGGGGATTCCCGGCCGCGGCGGCGGCCGCCACTGGGCGTGGGGTCCCGGCGGTTGCCAGCGCCAATCCGCCGAAGGCGAGCAGGCCGGCGAGGAGGCCGAAGAGCAGCCAGTACAGAGATCGGGTGCGGTTCATCGACGTACTCCTTTACATAACTAATTTACATAACTAACACGTAACTAAAACCAGATACCTCTAACTACACAGCGCTACACTCTCGTATGATCGCGTCCTCGCGGCGGCCACGCGCCTGGGCCCAAGGTTGTGGCCGGGGCCGGGGCGATCACGGGGTTGGCGTGGGCGACGGGGGCCGGGTCGGCCAGG
>DATGEF010000240.1:0-3371 GCA_035310405.1 Chloroflexia bacterium
GAGCTCGGCGGTCAGCCGCACAGTTAGCCATTCGTCAGGAGCGTACATAGTGCTTAGTGCCTCTCTGTTAAGCAAGAACCGGGCGGGCGGGCTCAGCCGCCGCGCATCACAGCGCCGGCCTGCAGCAGGTCGCCGTCGACGACGCCGGCCTCGCGCAGGGTCTGGGTGGGGAGCAAGCGGCGATTCTCCCGCTTCAGCATGAGCACATACTCCTGGCCCGGCTGCAGAGCGGTGATGAAGGAGTTTTTGACTAGCTTTTCGATCGTCTGCTCGACCGTGTAATTCGCGCGGATCTCCGCCTCGATGGTTTTGCCCCCATGCATATCGATGAACTTGACACGGACACGTTGTTCCGTTGCCATAGTAGTGATCTCCTTTCGCCGAGTGCGCGTAAGTAAAAATGACGGGTCCCAGATTACGGGGCCGGATACGGCTTAGCCCCACTGCCCCAGCACGGCTTTAAGATCCCCGGTCAGCTCCACATAATGCGTCGTCCCGGCGGCGCGCACCTGGACGACGTGCAGCGGCGGGATGCCCAGCTGCCCCAGGGTGGTAGTCTGAAAATTGTCCGGGCTAGCCCGCGATACTTCACGGTGCGGTACGAAGCGCACGGCCAGGTCTTCGACGCGGTCGCCTTTGCCGCTGGGGCGCGAGCCACAATTGGCGCAGACCTGGAACTCGTCGGCCCAGATCCGGTTCAACGGGCGCATCACCGGCTCGCTATGGCCACAGTGGGTGCAGACGGCATTCGACACAAACGCGCTTTCGAGCTTGAGCGTGACTTCCGGCGTGCCGAGCTTTTTCTGTAAGCGGGTCAAGGCCTCGCCGAGTGGCGTGTCCTGGCTCAACTGGCGCATCTCGACGATCTCGCGGTTGACCAGGGTGGGGTGGTGCAAGGCATGGGCGGCCATCACGCCCATCTTGCTTTGTTCCATCTGGTTGCGCACCCCGTCGTAGAAGATGCTCCGCGTCTCGCGGTGGCCCTGTAAGAGCTTGAGCGTCTCCTGTACCTGGGTCGACGCGATAATCGACGAGACGGTCTGCACGGCGGGGATCTGGTTCGATAGGGCATACCGTTGCTTGCGCTGGTCGCAGGAGAAGCGTTGGCGCTCGTTGGCGCGATCGGCTTCGGAGAGGGTGCAGAGGTAGCAGGGGCCGTCGAGGGGCACGAACACCGTGACGTTGCCCTGGTAGCCGGCCATGCCGCCTTCGACCCAGGGCACGCCGAAGAGCCAGCAGCCGGCATCGGTGGCGATGCGGGCGGCGACATTGTCGAGACAGCCCAGCACCACATCCATGCGCCGATAGACGCCGGAGCCGAGGCCCTGGGTCAGGTCTCCCGAAAAATAGCGGACGTTGGGGTCGGGGGCCAGGCAGAGCTGGCGCGTGCGGCGGGCGGCGGCGGCGGCTTTATCTTTGCCCTGGTCGGCCCGGCTGAACAGCACCGACCGGCTCAGGTTCGAGCGGGAGATGGTATCCATGTCGACGACGAACATATTGCGAAAGCCGAGCAAGGCCAGGTTCTTGAGCGCCTCGTTGCCCAGGGCGCCGGCGCCGACGACCATGACTCGGGCGCGGGCGATCATGTCCTGGTCCCAGCCGTCGAGCAGGCGCTCACGCGCAAACTCGACATCGGCATCCTGCGCGACTTGGACGGCAAAGCCGCTATCGTCTTCTCCCACGACGGTCGAAGGCCTGTCTTGCACCGTGGACACCCGCCACCTCCTTCGCTGTGATCAGCGTCTACACAATCTTGAAGTCGTCTTCATCCTCATCCGGCTTCCCGGCTTCGGGCCGCAGGGGCTGACGCACCGCATACGTGGACTCCGGTCGGCGCGGCTGCAAGACCGCGGGGCTGCTGGGGGGCAGATCGGAGCGGTCCGCCGCCGGCCCCGGTGCGGGCGCGGGCGGCCCGGTGAGCGGCGTGCCCGCTGGCGCGGGCGCAGGCGGCCCGGCCGGCGGCATGGTTGCGACGGTCAGCGGCGGCGGGGGCGCCGGTGGGGGCGGGGGCGGCCCGGCCAGCGGCATGGTCGCGGCCGTCAGCGGCGGCGGGGGCGCCGGCGTGGGCGCGGGCGGCCCCGCCGGCGGAATGGTCGCGACGGCCAGCGGCGGTGGCGGCTCTGGGGTGGCCGGCCGTGCCGCTTCCGGTGGGGGCACCACGGGTAGCCGCACGGTCTCCGGGTGGCGCGGCGGCGCCGGGGGCGGCGCCTCTTGGGCTGCGGCCGGCAGCGGGGGCGGCGCCTCCGGGGCCGCCGCGGGCGGGGGTGGCATGATGAACTCAAAAGTGGCCGGGCGATTATCCAGCGCGGGCGGGCCCTGCCCGCCCGGGGTCATGCCGGTCACGGTTTGATCGACATGGACAATCGGCGGCGGCCCGGGGGGCCGCTTACGCAGCGGCGGCGCCGTGGCCTCCAGCGATTCCTGCCGCCGAGGGGGGATCGCCCGGGGCAGGGCGGGGCCGGTCTCGGCCGGGAGCGGGGGCGGGGCGGCGACCGGCTGCATGGCGACCGTGGCGGTGCCGCCGAATGGCGGCGCGGCCACGGGCATGGGCGCGCCCGCTGGGATCGCTCGCTGGAACGGGGTCAGGTCCGTTTTGCAGTTCCAGCACCGGCCGCTGGCGAGCACCGCGTCCCAGCAGTTGAGCGTCTTGCCGCGCGGGCTGGTCCATGATTTATGGTACGGCGATTTGCAGTGCGGACAAAGCACGATTTCCAGCGGCGACCGGCAGGAGAGGCACGTCTTCCACTCCACGGGCGAGAGCACCTGGGTTTCCTCCACCTCTTGCTGGACCCGGACCATCTCCGTCTGCAAAGCGATCTTCTGCTGCTCGGCGAGGGCCAATTGTTGCTCGGCGGTGGCGAGCTGGTCGCGCAACAGGGTCTGCTCGGCGATCTGGCGCCTGATAATCAGGAAGAGCATGACCATGACGAGCACCGCTGCTCCAAATACAAGAATAAGCGCGATGGCCGGGGCGTTCGTGTTCATCGATCTATCAACGCGGCGGATACCCCTGGCTTCCGCGGTGGGGAGGAGCCGCGCCTCCTTTCAGATATACTGATAGGCGTAGCCATCGGCCCGCCATAAGCCTTGGAGATACCGATACGCGATGCCGTCGACCCTTCCTACCCGGAACCGCCCGCTCGCCCGCACCGCCACCCGCCCGGTATGCGTCCCCTGGTGTTTCCCCGTCGGCACCCGCGCCCGCACCAGATCGCCCGTGCGGAAGCCAAAATGCACCTTCCGCCGCGTGCGGTGCAACCGGGGAAACCCGTACTTGTCCGTGCGGCACATCTGCCGGTTGCCGTGGCCCAGCGCCGTGATCCCCAGCACCCGCACGCCCCGCGTCTGCACCACCGCCGGTGTACTCACTC